>DAHVYC010000034.1 GCA_027327845.1 Candidatus Nomurabacteria bacterium | reverse complement strand
CCTTCCAGAATAAAATACACATTATTACCATTTACCTTTTTGGGCTTCTGGCTGATAGACAATGTATATTGTTTATTACCTAAGTATTTCAGAAGGATAGTTACGCTCCTTCTACATTTTCCACTTCCTTGAGTAAAATAAATTTCCTGGAGATTCATATCTGATTCAAAGTCTCCATTAACATTTGAATTATCAAGTTCCTCAAATACTGTTTTTTCTGTACTCATTCGATACCCCTTCCTATTTTATTGGTTTGAACATTTCCATTTATACTAACAGGAAAATACAATCTGTCAAGCAGTAAATAATATTAAATTCTGTTAAAATTGAGAGAATCTATATAATTTTATGTCTGCTATTGCACTCCCACTGACCATACTAAGTTCCGCCATATTCCTGGGATTTTTTATTTTATACAATAAAAATATTTTAAATGGCTCAGGAAAACCAAACATAGTGACTTGGAGTCTTTTTAGTCTTATCACTCTCATTAACTCCATAACCTATCTTTCCTTTACCCATGACACACTCAAGGGGGCTTTGGCCTTTACTGATTGTTTTACCTGCTTGATTATAACCAGTTTAATAATTTTTAAAAATCATCATTTTAGATTGATCCTTTTGGAAAAAATCATAATTATCTTATCAATTTTGTCTTTAGTGATTTGGTATCTCTTGCATTCAGCTGTATATGCGAATTTATTATTACAACCAGCCTATATTCTGGCTTTTGTCCCGACGCTAAGAAATGTTTGGAAAAATCCAGCAGGTGAAAGCGCACTTGTTTGGCTTATGTGGGCATTTTCTTTTATTTTGACTCTTATCGTAGTTTATATTCGTTGGGATAATAATCCGGCAGACTTTATCAATCCGTTGATAGCATTAATTCTGCATACCAGCGTAGGGTTGCTTGCATTGCGTAAAAATAACATAGGAGAAAATTCAGGGTTTACAACTTCTCTAAGAACTTATCCTTAAACCTTGAAAGAAGTACAGGGTTTCCCCTATCGTCGGCAGGAACTTCACTTATTACAAGCCCATGTATATCTATGGAGTCTGTAAGTTTTTTTAATTCAGGATTTTCACTAATCTGTCTCTTTATTTCTAAAAGCGCTTCTTTATCTTTTAAGACTAATATTCCCTGCCCTTTTATTTCTTTATCTTTATTTTGAGCAATCAAACCGCTCCCTATGTCTCCTCGTATCGAATCGCCCACAAATATAAGTCTGTCTTTCGGAACCTTTATGCCTTTATTCTCCGCCTCTTTTATCATTTTATGTATGGCGATCTCCTTTCCCCCGCCTGCCATTGTCTCATCAGTGGCGATGTCTATAAAAATATCTGATAGTTTTAGATATTTCGCCAATTTTTCAACAAGTAATTTCGTATTGGCCGTAAACCCGAACATCGGTATCCCTAAGCGGGAATAAGTCCTCGCCAAAAGAAAAATCGGAGCAATGTTTGCTTTTTCAAATTCTTCCGGATTCTTTTTATATATTTCGTCCGCAATACTCGCTGCAGCTTCCCCATACATTTTTAAAATTTTATCCGCTATCTCATGATCTTTATTGCCGGGCTCATCAATCTCTTTCGAGTGGTGAGAAAATCTTTCCTTTAAATAAACCCCCGGATCTTTCCAATCGGCATGGCCGTCTACATATATACCGCGCATTCTATCGAATTCCCTGAAGGAATTTCCTAATTTAAATCCTCTATAATAAACCTCCTCCAATTCTTTGGCATTTTCTTCGGGGAACAATTTTGCTATCGCTTTTCCATGGATAGCATCCAAATGCGCCAATGTCCCATCTATATCAAAAAAGGCCAAAGCCTGCGGTTTGCCATCTTTCATTATCTTAATCTTTATTTCCTTTTTTTCTCCATCAATGCTTTCCAGTTCTGAATCAATAGAAACCCACTCTTTCTCGCGTTCATCATTTAATAATTGATTAAAGATATCCATCACTATTTATTATTCCCTTCTATCGTCACTTCGGACTTTGGGTCAAAAGCGGCTGGGTCCATTTTCAAATGCGAAATATATTTTTTCTGTACGACAAAGTCTCCTAGAAATTTCAAGAAGTCCTCTCTCTTATCCACTTCCCCTTTTTCTTCCATATGCTCCAGAGGGTGCGCTTCAGGCGTGTACTCGAAATGTCCGCAAATCTCTCCATCGCTGTATACCCGCAGATGATATTGATCTTCAAAATCAGTCAGCTTTCTCCAAGAGAGCACCTGCTCTTCATCTATCCAAGCGATGAAATGATTGCCGAATCCCCATTTATCATGTAAATGTCTTTTCAGGTCTTCCAGATCTTTATTGGGCGCAAGCCATCCCAGATGATAACGTTGTCTGCCTTTCTTGTGCCAAACAAGCCCGATTTTCATCAAGAACTTGCGAGCCGGCAGAAAAAAACGATAGATGAAATCCCATATTTCCTGCTTTATTTTATCGGTAAATTTCATGGGAGTATTCTACTATGAAATCGCCTTCCTGGCAAAATCTTGCATCTGGTAGGTAAATTAATATATACTTCAGTTATATAAGCTTAACGATAAATTTTATGGAAAATATGGAAACAGAAAATAGTAAATTATCAATCCCGATGGCGATACTGGTGGTAGGAGTACTTATAGCCGGCGCCATTTTACTCAAAGGAAGCAAACCCGCGGAAGCTCCGGCCAAAACCAATAATGGTACGCAAACAGCCGAAGTAGCTCCGGTCAGTGAAAACGACAGAACTCTCGGCAATAAAGATGCCAAGGTGGCGCTTGTTCTTTATGAAGACTTCCAATGCCCATTCTGTGGAGCTGTATCAGGATCCCTCAAGCCGGATGCACAAGTCATGCAATACATAAAAACAAAACTTGATCCTAATTGGCAGCCATTTATGCCCGGGGTCATGAGTGATTATGTAAATACAGGTAAAGTTCTGCTTGTTTATCGAGATTGGGCTTTTCTCGGACCTGAATCCATTAAATCAGCCGAAGCAGGGAGATGCGCGCAAGAACAAGGTAAGTTTTGGGAATACCATGATTATCTTTTCTCTCACCAGGGTGGAGAGAATCAAGGCGCTTTTTCCGACACTAATTTGAAATCTTTCGCAAAAAAGTTAAGTCTGGATACGACTGCCTTTGATAAATGTCTGGATAGCGGTAAATATGAAGAAGCAGTAAAAAGCCAAAGAGCAGAAGGAACAGCTGCTGGGGTGCAAGGTACGCCTAAAGGATTCATATTAAAAGATGGAAAGACAGTAAGCACTATAGACGGAGCAGAATCTCTGCCAGGAGTGAAACAAAAGATAGAGGAAGCCTTAAAATAACATGGATGCAATTTCCATATTCAACCAGGACCTGTCCGCTCTTGTAATGGCGGTCGGGTATTTGGGAATCTTTCTCATAATTTTCGCCGAGTCCGGATTATTCTTCGGTTTTTTCCTGCCGGGAGATACTTTGCTTTTTACAGCGGGACTTATGGCTTCCCAGGGGTATCTCAGTATTGTCCCCTTAGTACTTGTAATAATGCTCGGAGCTATTTTGGGGGACCAGGTAGGATATCTTTTCGGCAAAAAATTTGGACCAAAAATATTCAACCGCGACGATTCTTTCTATTTTAAGAAAAAACATGTGGAAAATGCGGAAAAATTTTATGCCAAGCACGGCAGAAAGACAGTTCTCTTGGCACGCTTTATGCCGGTGATAAGAACCTTCATACCGATCTTAGCCGGCGTGGGTAATATGAAGTATTCCATATTTCTGACTTACAATATAGCAGGCGGAATAATCTGGGGGGCAGGCATAACTCTCTTGGGATACTTTATGGGAGAGAAAATACCAAATCTGGATATGTTTTTGATACCGATACTCATATTCGTCGTATTCGTTTCCATGCTCCCTTCCCTCTTTTCCTATATTTATAGTAAAATAAAAAACAAAAGCGAAAACAACGGTTAATTCATGTTGTTTTCATCCATAATATATATAATACGCTAATATGTACGAATCTATAAAAAATTTCAACAAGCAATTCTCCTATCAGCCAGTCGTAGAAAACAAGGAGGCGAAGAAGGGAGCGTCCGGCTTTATTGTAAATGGTATGGGAGGGTCCGCTCTGCCGGCCATGGTGCTTAAAACTTGGATACCCGGACTCGATGTTTCCATAAACCGCACTTATGATCTGTCCGGCTTCTCTAGAGAAAATTTACAAAACAAACTCATAATACTCTCCTCCTATTCAGGCAACACGGAAGAAGTAATAAGCGTATTTAACGAAGCAAAAAAGGGGGGCCTAAATATGGCCGTGGTTTCAACCGGCGGAAAATTACTTTCCCTGGCTAAAGAGAATAAAACCCCTTATATTGAACTCCCGAAAGCCGGCATACAACCGCGCATGGCGCTGGGATTCTTTATAAAAGCCTTTCTTAAACTTATGGATAAGGAGGATGAACTCGGCAAATTGAATGAATTGGAAAATATCTTGAGTCCCGCCCTATATGAAGAAAAAGGTAAAATGCTGGCGCAAAACTCAAAAGATAAAGTTCCGGTCATATACGCCTCGGATCGCAACTTATCTCTAGCTTATATATGGAAAATTAAACTCAATGAAACGGGTAAGATTCCTGCTTTTTATAACGTCTTGCCGGAACTCAATCATAATGAAATGACCGGCTTTGATGTAATGGAGCCGACTAAAAAACTAAGCGTCGGTTTCCGCTTCATCATTCTCAAAGATATAGACGATAACGAAATGGTGTTGAAAAGGATGGAAGTTTTGGAGAAACTCTATAAAGACCGCGGACTCGATGTGGAGGTGGTAGAAATAAAAGAAAAGAATTCATGGATTAAAATTTTCTCTTCCCTGCTTTTAGCCGACTGGTTTGCCTACTATACCGCGAATGCATACGGACTCGAAGCAGAACAAGTCCCGATGGTGGAAGAATTCAAGAAACTAATTTAATGGAAAAATAATAAAAATATGCTAAAGTGGGTAGGTTGGAGACGTGGCTATAAAATATGAACTGCTTCATATTTTATCCAATTTTGCGAAAGCAAAAATAGCCGATGCGCTTTGGCGCAAGGCTATAGGAGGTGTCCGGAGGACACGAAGCCACGTCGACGAGTGAAACGAGGAGACGTGGCTGAGTGGTCGAAAGCGCCTCACTGCTAACGAGGTAGGGTCTAAAAGCCCTCGGAGGTTCGAATCCTCTCGTCTCCGCAAAATCTGAATTGGAATACCCCCGGGCAAAAATGCGCCGGCGCTTCGCGCCGGTAATGTGGCGGAATTTCCAAAAACGCCGGAATCCAAAAGGGCTTTCCACGCCCCGCGCGGCTCTCTCGTTTGCCAATGCAAATTCAAATATGGTAAACTGTGTATGCTACCAATTCAATACACCTTTCGGCACTTTTATTTTTTGAGCATTCAAATGGGTAACTGTGTCAGTTTGCCGCAAGGTGAATTGGTAGCCACAGTTACCCTTTTGAGTTTTTAAAAATTTTATGAGCCAAACCAAAAAGTTTTTCATATATACTCGCAAGTCCACGGACGACAAAGACCGGCAAGTTAGGAGTATCGGCGACCAGTTGGCGGAATTGAAAGAACTAGCGAAAAAAGAAATGATTGAAATCGCCGATGTCTTTGTCGAAAAGCAGACAGCCAAAATTCCCGGCCGTC
>DAHVYC010000033.1 GCA_027327845.1 Candidatus Nomurabacteria bacterium | reverse complement strand
TATTCATCTCTTTGACTAAAGAATTTATTTCTTCGGGAGATACATATACCGATGAATTTTTCTTTTCATTTCTTCTTCCTTCTGCTTCTATCATTCCTTCTATTCTTCCTAATTTTCTTTCTATCTCATTTTTTACTGATCGGATTTCATTGGCCTTTTTATCCAATTCCCGCAACTCTTTTTCTTCTTCACTTTCTTCGGTCCTATCAGATTCCTCTATTAAAGAAAGCCGATTTTTCACATGTTCCAAATCTGCCGCTATCTTTGTTTTTTCAGATATTAATAAGTTTTTTTCTTCTTTTATATAAATATCTTCCTTTTTAAGATATTCACTATAAAGCGAAATAAGGGCACCCTGCATTTCTTTTGCTTTTTCAAGTTTCTCTACTTGTTTTCTTAAAAAATTTAAATGTGGAACATTTTCCTTGCGCAATAAAGAAACTTCTTTCATATTTTCCTCGGTTTTCTCCAGTTTACGCAAGGCTTCACGTATTCTGTATTGATATATCTTAAGTCCTAAGGCATCTTCGATCATTTCTTTTCTTTCTTTAATGGAAGCATTCAGTACCCTGTCTGCTTCACCTTGAGAGATTATATGGTGCCCAGAAGAACCTATGTTTACGGAAGATAGTAGATTATTGATATCTTTTAGCCTGACATCTGATCCATTTAAAATATATTTATTTAACCCATCAGAAAACACCTCTCTCGAAATGGAAATGACATCATAATTAAGATTTATGTTTTCAGGCCCTTCCGAAGATAATTTAAAAACCTTATCCTTATTATCGAAATATATAGAAACTGAAGCACGAGAGCTTTTGGGGAGATTTTTTGACCCCTTAAATATAAGATCCGACCCTAGGCTTCCTCTCATAGACTTTATAGACTGTTCTCCCAACACAAAGCGTAAAGCCTCCACTACGTTTGATTTTCCGGATCCATTCGGGCCGACAATAGCCACTATGGGGTCTTCGAATTCCAAAACGGTTTTTTTTGAAAAAGATTTAAACCCGTTCAATTCTAGTCTCTTGAGTCGCATATTATTCCATCCAATTTTTTATTTTTAAAGCAGTCTCTGCAGCTTTTTGCTCCGCTTCCTGTTTTGACTTTCCTTTGCCCTCAGCAATTAATTTTTCTCCAAAGAAAATACCTACCGTAAAATGCTTATCGTGGTCAGGACCGGTTTCATGCAATACTTTATAGACTGGTGTAACTCCTACGAATTCTTGAGCTTTTTCCTGTACAAGACTTTTAGAATCGCGCCAAAGTTTCTTGGCCACTATTTCTTCGGTAAAAGGAAGAAGCGTGGAAGTGATAAATTTTTTCACCGCTTCATATCCTTGATCCAAGTATACTGCTCCGATGTATGCTTCATAAGTATTAGCAAGGATATATTGTCTTGCTTTACTTCCGTTATCTTTCGATTCCCCTCTTGAGAGAAGAAGATAATCATTCATTCCTATCTTCCCTGCCACTTCTGCAATTATTATCGCATTAACTAATGCGGAACGTATAGCGGTAAGTTCTCCTTCGGTATAGTTCGGATATTTTCTATAAAGATAATCGGTAACAATAAGTTCCAGCACCGCATCTCCTAGGAATTCCAATCTTTCATTGTGTGATAAATTGGAACCGGAATTTTCGTTTATATAGGAACGATGCACAAAAGCCTGCCTAAGTAGATCCTTATTTTTGAAAACAATTTTTGTTTTCTTTTCAAAGTTTGAAAACTCAACCATAATCTTAAATTCTGGCGCTAAGCGCTAGGTATTAGCATACTGCTAGAACCTAGAGCCCAAAGCCTAATTATTATTTTTACTTATAAATTCGATCGCCTTTGTAACAAGTGGAATAATGTCATTGTAAATGCGAAGCTCGGGCAATTCTTTCAAATGAAACCATTTGGCATCGTCGAGTCCGCCTGAAGTCCCCAACTTGAGTTCTTTATAATCGCTTTCTGCCAAGAAATATGTCACCTTCTTTAAGGTTTTACCATTCTCTGGATGAGTTGCAACATATTCATTTTCCCCTATTTTTTCCTTCACGGAAATATCCAAACCTATTTCTTCTTTTATCTCCCTCTTTGTAGCTTCTATTACATCTTCATTTGCCTCTATTTTACCTTTCGATAAAGTCCAATACCCGAAAACATCATGCACTAAAGCAAATAAAACTTCTCCATCGGCTTTTGCATACACTAAAGCTCCTCCTAAATTTTCAACTGGCAATTTGCTTATATCGACTGGTTCTTCAGATTTCTTTTTCTTACTGGTTTGTTCTTTGCCAGGTTCTCCTATTTCTTTATAAACTGCCCCAAGAACTCCATTTACAAACTTACTGGAATTTTCTCCTCCAAAAGTTTTTGCAAGTTCTATGGCTTCATTTATTGCCACTTTAGGAGGAACCTGTTTTCTATCCCCGAAAAGGAGCTCTGTTAGCCCAATGCGTAATATATTTCTATCGACTACAGAGATTTTATCTAAGGGCCAATCTGGAGCAGCTTTTTCTATTATTTCATCTATTACTTTGCTTTTTTTCAGCACATTCCCTAGAAGAGAATAAACAAATTCGTCATCTTCAAGACCGGGTGCAAATTCTTTCAAATTCCTATCCAGGACACTTTTTGTTTTTTTATCATCCCAAATACTCTCTTTTTCTTCTGTGGACATAAAATCCCATTCAAAAAGAGTCTGAAGTACTATTGATCTTGAAAGGTGCCGATTTGCCATAAAAATTAGGTTCTAGTTTCTAGGTTCTAGTCCCCAGTCACTAGGCCCTAGCAACTAACTTTGCGCTTTTTTCGCCTTTTCTTTCTTCTGCTTCTTTTCCATCTTTTTTACTAAATCCAGAACCTTGGTTCCTCTGTAAAAACCGCAAGATGGACAGACCGCATGGCGTTTTTTCATATTTTTGCAATTATCGCATTTTGTGAGGCCCGTACTTTTCAAGGCGTGATGAGAACGCCTGTTTTTTGTATGGGACCTTGTATGTCTCATTCTTACTACCATATAGGCAAGTATACTGATTTTAGGTTAAAAAGCAAATTATTGTGCTTTTTTGGTTATTATGATACTCTTTTAAGAGCAGAAATTGTTGTGGCTACCAACCATAATCCCACCTTCTGGTAGGACCTAAAGAGGCTAATCTGCAGTGTACTTAAAGAGACCAAAGCCGGGTGGAACCGCGAAATAGACTCGCCCCGACAAAAATGAATGCATGTTCATTTTTGTCGGGGCGATTTTAATTTTAATAAATAATTTAATAAAACTTAAAATGGAAAGCGAACAATTACACAATTTAAGACATTCCCTGGCCCATCTCCTGGCAGCAGCAGTACTGGAACTCTATCCTGGGACAAAAAATACCATAGGACCATCCATAGAAGACGGTTTTTACTATGATTTCGAATTTACGTCTCCTGTTTCTGACAAAGACCTGCCTAAAATAGAGAAAAAAATGAAAGAGATACTTAAAACTTGGAAAGAATTTTCCTTTAAAGAAAAAACGGAAGAAGAAGCAAAGGAATATTTTAAAGAAAATAAATATAAAATAGAGCTTATAGATGAAATCTTGGGAAAAGGAGAAAAAATAACATTTTACACTTGCGGAAAATTCACCGATCTGTGTAGAGGGGGCCACTTGGAAAATCCAAGCAAGGAAATAAAAGACGGTTCTTTTAAGCTGGATCGAGTAGCGGGAGCTTATTGGCGCGGGGATGAAAAAAATAAAATGCTCACCCGTATATATGGGCTTGCCTTTCATACTAAAGAAGAACTGGAAGAATACATAAAAATGCGTGAAGAAGCAGAAAAGAGAGATCATCGAAAACTCGGAAAAGAGTTGAAAATATTCACCTTCGACGATGATGTCGGTCCGGGGCTTCCCTTATGGCTTCCTAGGGGAACTATAATAGTCGAAGAGTTGGAAAAATTAGCGAAAGAAACGGAATCATCCGCAGGATATTCTCGCGTTAAAACTCCTCATTTGGCGAAAGATTCAATGTATTTGAGAAGTGGACATTTGCCATATTATGAGGAAAGCATGTTCCCTCCTATGGAGTATGAAGGCGGAAAATATTATTTGAAAGCCATGAATTGCCCTCATCATCACAAAATTTTCGACTCCGAAAAGAGAAGTTATAAAGATCTACCTATCAGACTGGCGGAATACGGCACTTGTTATAGACATGAAAAATCAGGAGAATTATTCGGGTTGATGAGGGTAAGAATGCTCTCTATGAACGATGCGCATATTTATTGCACAGAAGAACAATTTGCTGACGAATTCAGGGCTGTAAACGAAATGTATCTAAAATATTTCAAAATATTCGGAATTAAGAAGTATGTGATGAGATTTTCTACACATGATCCTAAAAAACTCGGTGAAAAATTCGTAAATGAACCGGTTTTATGGAAGAAAACGGAAGATATGGTAAGAAATGTCTTAATAGAATCCCAAATACCGTATGTCGAGATACCAAACGAAGCCGCTTTTTATGGCCCTAAAATAGACGTTGAGGTCTGGAGCGCAATTGGAAGAGAATTCACCTTGGCAACCAACCAAGTCGATTTCGCCGTGCCGAAAAGATTCAACCTGACCTATACGTCAAAGGACGGAAAGGAGGAAACTCCGCTTTGCATACACAGAGCCCCTCTTGGCACCCATGAAAGATTTATAGGATTCCTTATAGAACACTATGCTGGTGCCTTCCCTCTTTGGCTTTCTCCGGTACAGGTAAAAATTCTGCCTATTTCGGAAGAAAAACACCTCGAATACTCAAGAAAAATTTTTGAGGCTCTAAAGAAAAATGGTATCAGGGTGGAACTTGATGAGTCTAATGAATCATTAAGCAAAAAAATACGCAATGCAAAAATGGAAAAGGTACCGTATGTGATAGTAATAGGCGATAAAGAAAAAGATTCCGGGAAACTCACTATAGAAGGAAGAAATAACCAAAAATTAGAAAATATCAACATCGAGGAATTCTTGATAAGAATCAAAAAAGAAATAGAAGAAAAGATATAACTTAGATTAAAGATAAACTATTTTGATGCCGAGTTCTTTTACTTTTTCGTGTTCCCATTTTGATCCAAGGGATGTTTGCCAAGTCGGCATAAAGTAAAAAGCTGACACTAGGCCAGATTTAAATATCGGCAAGTAAAAATCATTCATAATGCTTTTGAAGGTCTTTTCGCCAAGCACTTTCTTTTTAAGAATTTGCATGGGTTTTTCAAAAGGCATCTGATCAAAAACATTCAATCCCTGGCTCTGCAACTGTTTTATGGTTTCATTAAAAGTATTCAGGTTTGCCTCAACAGAACCGAGTCCACCGTTTGCGACTGGTCCACAGACTTGCACTATCGGTTTTGGCATGCGAGATATTATTTTTTGCGCAATAATATATAAATCCTCTACTGATTGAACCTTCTCAAGATCTTTCCAATCTTCTTTGGTCCAATATTTTTTTGTTATTTCACTAAATTGCATATATATTATTTTGTCGGGTCAAACTCCTTAATATTTTTTTCAATAAATGAGCGTATAAGCACCATTACTTTATCTTTGTCTTCTGCCTTACTGCCAGCAACCATACAGGCAAACTCATATATATCATTATTCGAAACCGAAAGCCATTTACTGTTTTGAACAAGAAAAAACATCAATGTTGTGACAGCAATTCTTTTATTTCCATTTTGAAATGGATGATTTTTATTCATTAGATAAAAAAGTATTGCCGACTTTTCTATAAGACCTTTATATAAACTTTTTTTATCAAAAGTTTGGAAT
>DAHVYC010000032.1 GCA_027327845.1 Candidatus Nomurabacteria bacterium | reverse complement strand
GATCTAAACCAGAAACATTATATACAAATTCCTTTTGTATAAATTTGGTATATCCATAATTTTTTACCTAAAAAGGCTTGTTAGTTAATTTTTAATAATTCAACCTCAAAAATCAAAGTCGCATTCGGGGGAATCACTCCGCCAGCTCCGGAAGCACCATAGGCATAATTCGGCTCTATTTCGAGTAATCTCTTCTCGCCGACTTTCATGCCGGCTACCCCTAAGTCCCAACCTTTTATGACCATACCGGACCCCAATTTAAAATCAAAAGGTTCCACGTGGCCAAATTTCGGATCAATATTGGAATCAAAAATTGTTCCGTCTGTTAACTTACCTGTATAGTTTACGGAAACAGTATCTCCGTTTTTAGCGGTCTCCCCGCTCCCTTCCTTTAAAACAGTAATTTTCACTCCTTCTGTTTGCTGTGTTGTTTGCATATTATTGTTATTATTTTGTTGCACTGCACTCCCTGTAGTCGTCTCCGAAACAGGCTTCTTATTAATGGTAATAAATACGAACAAAGCTATGACCGCTACAAATATTATGACTGATAACACTATATTCATTTTTTTTCCTTCCATATATAAATATTATATTATTTCCCTTGTAATTCCTAAAATTATACATTTACCGGGTTGCTAAATCAAATTGACTTCTCTTTCCAAAAGAAGCCCAAATTTAAGAGAAACGGAAAATATTATCTTCTCAGACAAATTTTTTATTTCTTCTCCAGTAGCTCCTCCATAATTAACTAGTACAAGCGCTTGCTTCTCGTGCACTCCTATATTGCCTTCTCTATACCCCTTCCAATTTGTCCCGTCTCTTGGACCGCATTTTTCTATGAGCCACCCGGCTGGAATTTTTATAATTCCTTCTTCTTCGAAAGAAGGAACCTCGGGATATGTTTTTCGCAAAGACTCGAGTTCCTCCCTGTCGACAAAAACATTTTTAAAGAAACTTCCAGCATTCCCGATGAGTATAGGGTCCGGAAGTTTGCTCTTCCTTATAGCGGTGACTGCTTCGCTTATATCTCTTGAAGTTTCTACTTTGATTTTATTTTCTTCTAAATAATCTCTTAAGATCTTATAATCAGTATTCCCCTTTCCTCGTTTGGAAAGTTTTAAGACCAAACTTGATATAAAATACTTCCCTTTATATTTTCCCTTGAAAATACTGGATCTATAGCCAAATTCGCATTCATCTTTATAAAAGATAACTTGCTTCCCGGTATCAATATCATAGGCCTCGACGTTCTCGAGTGTGTCCTTAAGCTCTACTCCATAAGCACCTATGTTTTGCACCGGAGCTGCCCCTACCGTACCGGGTATGAATGCAAGGTTCTCTATTCCCCACAATCCTCTCTCCACGGTAAACTTCACCAAATCATGCCAAAACTCTCCTCCCATAGATTTTATAAAAACATTTTCTTCATCCTCTTTTACGACATTCATTCCTTTCATCCTGTTTAAAACGACAATCCCTTCGAAATTTTTAGTAAATAAAACATTACTCCCTCCGCCCAAGAAAAGCCTTTGGTTATCTCTAAACTCCGGAGTATTAAAAAGTTCCACAAGGTCTTCTTCATTTTTTACCTCCGCAAAAAATTTCGCTTGCGCTTTGACTCCGAAAGTATTGAGTTTTGTCAAATCAAAATCTTTTTCTATTTTCATAATAATATTTTTTAAGCAAACAGAAAAATTATGGTGCCCACACTCACTAGCGACAGAAGAATCACTGTAAACCATCCTACGAAATTACCGAGTTTTCCATTTTTATAAACCCCCATCACCTCTTCGCTGGCACTTATCTTGACGATTAGGTACAAAATAACAGGCGAAATTAACCCATTCAATACTGCTGAATATATAAGGGTTTTTATAGGATCAAGGCCGATAAAATTGAGTACAATTCCCAAGATGACCGCTATAATTATAACTCCATAAAAAGAAGTAGCCTGTTTTAATCCTCTATGTAAACCTGCCTTCCAGCCTAACGCTTCGGACATAGCATAAGAAGCAGAACCAGCCAAGATAGGTATCGCCAAAAGTCCGACTCCTATTATCCCTATGGCGAACAATATGAAGGCAAATTCTCCGGCAAAAGGACGGAGGGCCAGCGCGGCATCCGCTGCTGTAGCTATATTTGTAATTCCATTGCTAAACAAAGTAGCCGCGCAAGTGGCTATTATAAAAAACATTATGGCATTTGAAAAAAACATTCCGGACCAATTGTCTATTCTCATTCTATGTATATCTTCTTTCGTATTTCTTTCTCGGCGTATTTCCTCCGTCCTCTCGCCTGCTAAAATTTTGTCTTCCACTTCTTCGGAAGTCTGCCAAAAGAAAAGGTACGGGCTTATGGTGGTGCCCAGTGCTGCACAGATCAATATGACTTCTTCTTTGGAAAAAGTTATGGAAGGTATGACCAAATTTTTAAACACCTCGCCCCAATGTATATTCGAAAGAAAAGCTGAAAATACATAAGCGAATAAGACCAAGGCAAGATATTTCAAATATTCCGAATACTTCTTATATGATATAAATATTTGCAAAAATAAACTGAAAACAGCAAAGGCTATAACCAGAAACGCAAAATTAAGCGAAGGTAAAATGAGTTGGACTCCTTTTGCCATTGCTCCAAAATCCGCTCCTATATTGAAAACATTCGCCGCCAGAAGAAGAGTAGTGCAAAAATACAACACCTTTTTGGAGAAATGCCGTTTTATATTTGAAGCCAGGCCGACTCCCGTAGTAAGCCCGATGCGAGCGCACATCTCCTGTATAGTGCCCATTAAAGGAAAAGAAAAAAGCGAAAGCCAGATCAGAGAAAAACCGCGCGAAGCGCCCATTTGGGAGTAAGTGGCTATCCCGGAAGGATCATCGTCAGCTGATCCAGTAATAAATCCGGGACCCAGGGTTTTCCAATATTGTTTTGCCTCCTCTACCGGCTTTTCTTTCTTTATGTCTTCTTCTATTTCTTTACCGACTTCCACGCTTTTTTCAAGCACCTCTGCCGGCGCAGAAAATACTTTTTCCAAAATACTCCTCTTTTTCATACCAGGATTATCTCATATTTAAAGAAAATAGGCATTTATTTCTTACTGGCTCTCTTCAACCTGTCCATAATAGCCATACCCAGGCCTTTTTCCGTAAAAGACGGGCACAAGATCATATCAATCGCGCGAGTATCAAAAAAACGCAGAGCGTGATATAAATTTTTAGAAATTTCTTTTAAATTATTTCTGCCTCCGATGACAAAAACATCCGGTAGAAATTTGTTAAAATATTTTTTATCTTCCGTGACGGTAATAATTCCAACTTTTTTCCCTTTCTTTTTTAAATTAAGCCCTTTTTCAAGCATTTTATTTTTGCCGGACAATATCTCGAGCAGAGCTTCTGGTGCATAATGTCTGTATCTGGTCCCTGGAGAAGATTTTAAATCTTTTTTTCTGGTAGCTAGGGAAACTGATCTCGGCCCAAGAACTTTGCCCAGCATTTCTTTTGTTATTTTTCCTGGACGTAAAATAAGCACTTTGCCTTTCTCGACCTTAACTACTGTGGACTCCAGCCCTATGTCCGAAAAACCTGACTCGATTATGACCGATACCTTGCCTTTGAGTTCGTCATAAATATGTTCCCCCTTGGTTCCGCTAGGCCTGCCTGAAATATTCGCCGACGGAGCGGCTATAGGCACGCCGGAATATTTTATCAAGTCTTTTGCTACCTTATTTGCCGGCATACGTACGGCTATGGTAGGCAAACCGCCTGACAATATATCAGAAATATTATCTTTCTTTTTAAAAATTATAGAGAGCGGTCCGGGCCAAAAAGCGTTCATGAGTTTTTTATGGTCCGGAGAAATATTTTCAACCAAATCAGCCAATTGTTTTTTCTCTCCGATATGAACAATGATGGGGTTATCACTCGGTCTCCCTTTGGCTTTGAATATCTTTTTGAGCGCTTTTTCGTCTAAAGCATTCGCCCCCAATCCATAAACTGTCTCTGTAGGGAAAACCACTAATCCGCCCTTTTTTATTACTTCGGCGGATTTTTTTAAAACTTTTTTCCTGTTGTTCTTATTTATTTTTATTATCTCCGTACGCATAGAAAATCACTAATTGGATGCTTATCCAAGACAATTATGAATGTTTTGGATGGTTATTTACATATGGAGAGTTTATATGGGAAGCGCTTAAATATCAAGAAAGGCCCGGATCAATACACCTCCTGCTGGTAACATTTTTCACAATATATAATCTCGGGTCTGTCGGGAGCGTAAGATGTCTCGAACTCCATATCGCATTTTTTATCTCCGTGTGGATGATTGCTGGATAAGTTTTTATAAACACCATTTTCACTTTCTATCCCCGCACACTGGCATTTTCTATGCCAAAGTTTAAGTGGGTTCAATTTTCCAAATCTTCCATAATAACGACAATTCGGGCAAAGGCGTGGAACGGGTAAATTCATTTTTCTATAAAATTCAATTTCTCTCGGTATAAATCTAAACGCCGTAGAGCAACCGTGATTACAAGCTCCTCCATGAGCACACCCTATCGCGTCTTGAACAATTTTGTCTCCTACATCTTTTATATTATCTGGTAATTCTTCCGACTTCACTGTTATTTCGTAATTTTTTATATCTGGCTCACTCCAATTTAATCCTTTTTCCAAAACTTCTTTTTTTGTCATAGGAAAATATTCTTGAGCTACAGTATTGTTATATGGGAACATTGACAACTCCATTGGGAAAAATTCCCCCCATTCTCCGGTATTTTTCATGTGTTCTATAATTTTTACTTTCAGTTTTTCATATTCCTCTTTTGAATATTGTTTGTTAAAAATACAGTATTCCGCATTTCGTAAACCAATACACCCGAAACAATTATTACTATCGTATATCGCTATTGAATAAGTTATTTCTCTCGAATCCGGTACCCTAACGCAAAATTTGCAGTTATATGCTGCAGCGGCCGCTGTACATTCATAAATGAGCTGGCTATTTCTTCCGCCAGTGTAAGCATCCATAGAATCTTTATAATCTTTGATATCATAAAGGTATTTGACGTTTTCTGTATATTTAACACCAAAACACATTTTGCTATTTTTGCATTCCACTATATTATCGCCTGTTGAATTTTGTGAATTCACTATATTTAAATATTTTCGGATATTTTTTTTATTAAAATCTTCAAATTCTTGTATCGCTTTTTCTTTTTCAGAAAAAGATTCTATATGATATCCGGAAATTTTATTATGATACTCGTCTTTAGATAACTGTTGATTTTTAAAACAGTATTGCTTATTGCGTAAATTACTACACATAAAACAGTCCAAACAATTTTTGCAATTCCAAAGAAAACTTGATGCTGAACAATTTTCACAAAAATATAAATAAATACTATTATTACAAGTTATACATTCTACGCATTCATACAAAAATTCAGATGTTTCAATAACTTGCATACAATCAACACAATCTCTGGACTTATTGCCACGGTGGGTATAGAGCATATCTTTAGACTGATGGGTGCGCGCGCATAAATAACAATTTTTGGAATTACTCATATCGTTGTTATAATCACAGTTTTCTGAATTTCTAACACCAAGTGACTGATATGGAACATCTTTCATTAAATCACCAAATTGATCAAAAAACGATCGACTGAAATCAAAATTTCTACCATATATCATGGGGTCAAAATCATCACTGTACCAATAGTTTTGGTTATAAACTTTATAGGGTGAGTCGGAAGTAAAAATAGAAATTATATCCTTATTTGTTTTATCACATTTTCTTTTGAATAAATTACGCTCATTACGAAAAGACATCCTGCGCATCTGCCTACATTCTCTACACCAAGTAGGCGGAGGTACTTCAATTTTTTTGTAAAAAGAAAAGTCATCCGGCT
>DAHVYC010000031.1 GCA_027327845.1 Candidatus Nomurabacteria bacterium | reverse complement strand
TAGGTGTTTAGTCAGATGCTTCCAGGATTTTTGAGCCTCTTTGGCTAGATTTTTAAAATCCTCTTTATCAAATTTTCCGTCTTTATTGTAATCCGCCAGAGCTTTTTTTATGAAAGATTTATATTCCTTCTCTCCCATATCTTTGGCTTTTTTTATTTTCGGAGCCATTTCAGCGTAAAATTCTGCCAACTTTTCTTTTACTTCTTTTTTAATCTTCTTTCCCTCCTTGGAACTGGCGAAAATCCCAGCTGCCACGCCTAAAGCCGCGCCTATAAGCGCCCCACTTATAAATTTTGAATTTTTCTTTTTCATATGAAATTTTAAACATAGGGTTTGGAAGATTTAAAGAGTCGTGGGTTCCCTGTCCTTTTGGCTCCCTAGGCGAAGGCTCAGAAATCTTTCAAACTCTGTGTTTTTTTATTTTTTATTAAATGAATTTATAATTTTTTTCCATTTTTTCTTTGCCTTATTGTAGGTATAACTTACATCATCCGTTATATTTTTCGTATCCCTTAATATAGATATCAGATAATATATCACCACTACAAGCAGGACCCCTATGACAAGGATAGCGACAGATGAAACTATATAGAAGATTGTCTGCGATAAGAGAAGAGCACTCATGTTACTTATTTTGCGACAGCGACATTATTATTTTAATAATAGTATCAGGGTTAAGGGACATAGTATCTATCCCTTCTTTTACCAGGAACTGGGCAAATTCGGGATAGTCGGACGGGGCCTGTCCGCATATACCTATATACTTCCCTTTCTCTTTGCATTTATGGATGATCTCCGATACCAGTTTCTTTAGGGCAGGATTGTTTTCATTCGCCACATGGGTCACTATCCCAGAATCCCTATCTAGTCCCAAAGTAAGCTGGGTTAAGTCGTTTGAGCCGATAGACATACCATCGAAAATTTCCAGATACTCGTCGGCCAAGAGAATATTGGAAGGAATTTCGCACATTACATATACTTCCAAGCTTTTATCTTTCTCGCGGTCGAGGCCGTATTCTTTCATCACTTCTAAGACTTTTCTCCCCTCTTCCGGTGTTCGACAGAAAGGTATCATAGGAACCACGTTGGTAAGCCCGAGATCCTCTCTCACTTTTTTCATAGCCTTGCATTCCAGTCCGAATGCTTCTTTGAATTTCGGATCATAATATCTGGAAGCTCCGCGCCAGCCCAGCATCGGATTCTCTTCTTTAGGTTCGTAGATATCTCCACCTACCAGGGTGCAATATTCGTTGGTTTTAAAATCAGAAAAACGTATTATGACTTTATGTGGATAGAAAGTAGCTCCGATTTTAGCTATACCAAGAGCAAGTTTTTCCACGTAATATTCTTTCTTGTCTTTGTATGAAGAAGTGAGCTTGTCTACCTCCTTCAATGCTCTATTTATGGAAGGAGTTTTGTTGCCTTTTTTTAATTTATCATAATTGATCAATATATTCGGGTGTAATCGTATGTGTGAAGCAATGATAAATTCCAATCTTCCGAGACCCACCCCCTCCGCCGGCAGATTATAGTTTTTGAAAGCTTCATCCGGGGATCCGATATTTACCATGATTTTCGTATTGATCTTCGGCAGAGAATCCAGTCGGTGTTCGTTTATTTTAAATGGGAGAATGCCTTCGTACACCTTGCCGACTTGTCCACCCGAAGCGTCCACGGTCACCTCCTGTCCATTTGAAAGCAATTTAGTAGCGTTGCTTGACCCGACAATGCAAGGAATGCCCAATTCTCTCGAAACGATTGCCGCATGGGAAGTACGTCCGCCTTTATCCGTCACTATCGCTCCGGCTATCTTCATTATCGGTTCCCAATCCGGATCTGTAATTTCCGTCACCAAGACTTCTCCTTTCTTAAACATGGATATATTTTTCGCATTTTTTAGGATGCGGACTTTGCCGGTGCCGATTTTAGAACCGACAGCTATGCCTTCCAGAAGAACTTTCCCGGTTTTTTCCAATTTATATTCTCTTAGAATATTTTTATCTTCTCCAGAATGAACCGTTTCCGGACGCGCCTGCACTATGAAAAGCTCGCCAGTATTGCCGTCTTTTGCCCACTCTATATCCATAGGCTGATAATGCCCATGTTTCTTTGAAAAATATTTTTCTATCTCCAAGCACCATCCGGCCAATTTGACTGCTTCTTTATCGGAAATACAGAATTTATCCTCTTCTTTTTTCGGCACACTTTGCTTTTTCGTACCGCCCTTGGCATAAACGAGTTTTATATTTTTCTTTCCCAAATTCTTGCCTATAATGGGATTCTTTTTACCTTCTTCGAGAGTCGGTTTGAAAACGATAAATTCATCTGGAATAACTTCCCCTTGCACAATGAATTCTCCCAATCCATATATACCATTTATCACTATAACTTTATCGAAACCTGTCTCTGTGTCCAGAGTAAAAGCAACTCCGGAAGAAGAAAGGTCTGAGCGCACCATGCATTGTATACCCACGGAAAGAGCAGCATCAAAATGAGAAAAACCTTTATCTGCCCTGTAAGATATGGCTCGGTCGGTAAACAAAGATGCAATGCATTTTTTAGTGGAAACCAAAACATTATCTATACCCCTTATATCAAGATAAGTCTCCTGTTGTCCGGCAAAGGATGCTCCAGGCAAATCCTCCGCAGTAGCGGAAGAACGCACTGCCACGTCCCTATTCTTGCCATATTTAGTTTCCAATTTCTTATAAGCTTCAGCGATGGCCTTACTCAGATCCAGAGGCAATTCTGCTTTTAAAATAGTTTCGCGGACTTTTTTGCCTCGAATTTGAAGATTGCGGATATCTTTGGTATTTAAATCCGATAAAATTTCCTTTATTCTTTCATCCAAACCGGTTTTTTTGAAAAAATACCTGTAAGCGTCAGCGGTAATGGCGAACCCATCTGGAATATTCACCCCAAGAGGAGTCAAATTGGAGTACATTTCACCTAAAGCGGCATTTTTACCGCCAACCCTCGGCACATCTCCGATACTGAGCTCATTGAACCATTTTACAAATTCTACTTTTTTTTCTTCAGACATAAATAACTCGTTTTTTATAACTGATAAAATAACCTTATTATTATAACATAACTTAAGATGAAGTAATTTCTATCAATCTATCGTATTTGACCTTTCTTTCGGGTTTCTCCGGCGCGCCGGCTTTCAGGCCAAAACAACTGAAAGCGTAAGCAAGATCCGCTATAAAATCATCATCTGTCTCCCCGCTTCTGTGGCTTACGATAAGCTCAATATTATTCTCCCTCGCAATCCTCATCGTCTCTAAGGTCTCAGAAAGAGTGCCTATCTGGTTTGGCTTTATGATCATCGCATTTATACTGTCGTTTTCTATTGCTTTCTCTAACAAAACTTTATTTGTGACCGTCAGATCATCTCCCACCACAAAAATATCCCTTTCTTCTTCCTTTAGGCTCCTGAAACTGTCAAAATCTTTTTCATCAAACGGATCTTCTATCGATAATAAATCAAATTCTTTTATTAAACCGCTATATATGCCAAAAAGTTCCTTCTCTCCTATATCTTTCCCCGCTAATTCATAAACTCCCTCTTTGTAAAATGAAGAAGAGGCCACATCAAGCGCTAATCTTATCTTGCCTTCTAGATTATTTCTTTTCACTGCTTCCTTCAAATAAAGAAGCGGCTTTCTTACATCTTCCAACTTTGGCGCGAAGCCACCCTCATCTCCCAAGACTAAAGAATCTTCCCCTAATTCCTCTAAAATTATTTCTTTTAAGGTGTTCTGCACTTTTACTCCGGCCTGCCAGGCTTCCTCTGCATCATCAATATCCGTCACGATGTGATATTCTTGGAAAGCCAAAGCGCTTTTTGCTTGTTCTGAACCTTGTTGATGGACATGTTTCCCTCCATTGATAAGATTCATATACAAATGCGGTACTTTTCTGGCCTGCCCTGAGCCCAATCGAAGGGATGGTTTTATTTCACTTAATGTACGCAAATGTTCATATACTTCAATCTCTAAAACTTTCGCGGCAGCTTTGGCACAAGCGATAGACACTCCTATCATGGAGTTCCCGCCTAAATTGGTCTTGTTCTTTGTGCCGTCTAATTTGAGTAAAGTACGATCAATTTCTTTTTGATTAAAAATATCCATGCCTAATAGGGCCGGAGATATGATATTCTCTATATTCCATATAGCTTTTTTCATACTTCCTTTTCCGTCAGAACCTGCCCCGTGTCGAGCTTGCTCTGGTTCGGGGTCTCGCAGTTCATGCGCTTCGTTTGAGCCCGTGGAAGCTCCAGATGGTACCGAAAAATAAGCGGATTTATCGCCGACAAAAACCGTCACCTTAATCGTCGGGTTTCCCCTTGAGTCTTTTATCTCTTCCGCGATTATTTTTGTAATTTCATTTACCATATTATTTTCCATTTAATAAAATCATTAAATCGGATACGTTGGCGCCGGTAGGACCGGTTATAATCATATCGCCTGATTTCTCGAAAACCGGGTACGAATCAAAACGCTCAAGGCTATCCTTCACATCTATCCCGAGTTTGTTGATCTTTTCTTCAGTTTTCTTATCCACAATCGCCCCAGACGCATCGCTATTGTCCATACCATCCGAAGCGAAAGGTATAAAAACCGAACTTCCGTCTATCAATCCTCTCTCTATCGCCTTAAGAGCCATATGTAAATTCCTTCCGCCTTTTCCACTTTTATCCGGCACAATTACACTGGGTTCTCCGGCAGCTAAAACTACACTACCTCCCTTTTTTGCTCCAAAAAGCTTATCTAAAACTTTATCCACTTCATCATACAAGTCCGTGGAAATAATATTCGGCTCAAAACCAAGTTCATGCACCGTAAGAGCCATTGCTTCTACTGCAATTTTATTGGAAACAAGTACAAAATTATAAACATTATCAAAATATTTACTTTCCTTGGGTGTTTCGATCAGATTAAACTCTCCGAGATTATTTTCATCAATTATTTTTTTTGCATCGTCTATGGTAGTCTCGTCTTTATAGGTAGGCCCGGAAGCCACATCTGCAAAATTGTCCCCGGGGACATCGGAGAAAATAAGCCCCACCACAGTGGCAGGATATGCCATTTTTGCCAGCCCTCCACCCTTTAAGGTGGAAAGGTGTTTTCTAACCGTATTCATTTCGTTTATCGTCTTACCGGATTTTAAAAACGAATCATAGAGTTTTATGCCACTTTCGCATTCTCCTTTATCGCTGCAAAGAAGAGCAGAGCCACCGCCGGAAGCAATAACTATTATCAGATCTTTGCTATCCGATCCGGTTATTATTTCCTTGATCCTCTCACCTGCTTCTAAATTTTCCAGAGATGGCCTCGGATGAGTGCCTTTGTATGTTTCTATATATTTACAACCCTCCTTGGAGAGGCCTATGACCGCTCCTTCTTTTATCCTGGATCCTAAAATATCTTCCAGGGCAAGCGCAGCCTCGCATGATGATTTGCCAAAACCGACTATTTTTATACTATTCCATTTAGACAGATCAAACGTTTTATTTTTAATAGATAAGATATCACCCGAAAGAGACACGAAAGAACTTACAACTTTTTTGGTATTTATCGCATTAAGTCCCGATTCCATTATTCTCAGGGCTATTTCGCGATTTTTTGTAGTCGCCAATTTTGCAAAATTTTTTATTGGTTCTCCATTCATTAAATTACTTGACCAAATTAACGGGTTTGCCTTCCATAAAACTCTTTATGTTGCCTATGGTGGTCATTACTATACTCTCTTCCGCTTCTTTGGAATAAAATGCTACATGAGGGGTAACAATGACATTAGGCATATCTATGAGTACTCTATCCTCAAGAAGGGTTTTATAATCTTTTACCTTTTCTGCTTTCAATTCATCTGAAAGTATTTCAAATTCTTCTTTCAACTCTCTTTCGCCTTCCAAGACATCGAGGCCTGCGCCGGCAATTATTTTTTCTTTTAGGCCCCATATCAGCGCATCGGTATCTATAAGTTCGCCTCGAGCGGTATTTATAATAAATACACCTTTTTTCATTAATGAAATATTTTCTTTATTTATCAAATGATAATTTTCCTTACAATAAGGCACGTGTAAAGAAAGCACATCCGAATTCGAGATGACTTCTTTTAGGCTTTTATATTCAAAACCAGTTTCCTTGGCAAAATCATTATCCGGATACAAATCAAAAGCAATTACATTCATACCGAAACCTTTAGCTATCTTTATCATGTTTTTCCCTATTTTCCCCGTACCTATCACTCCGATAGTCTTCCCGTATAAATCAAAGCC
>DAHVYC010000030.1 GCA_027327845.1 Candidatus Nomurabacteria bacterium | reverse complement strand
GAAGATAAGGAATTTATTTTTTAACATAGTTATATCAAGTTATTATTTCTAATCGCCATCTGCGTAAAAAATGGCGAGGGGGAGAAACATTACGACTATTTGGTTTCCACCGCTGTGTTTGATAGTAAAAGAAACAGTGTAAATTGATTGTAAAGAAGAGGTCCGCCCGCATTCCTCCCCAAACCCCTCCTGCGGTCTCAATTCGCAATCCGCCGAAAAACGACAGCCGAGGAAAAGCGGAATCCTTGTCCCCAAAATTTTTGTTTCTGCTTTTCCGAGTCCGCTTGAATTGGCACATTAGCAGAGCGTAGTAATAACATTAAAGAAAAGACAAAAGTCGAGCGTAAGATTAGCTTTCATTAGGATTTTCCGCAAAATAGCTTCGAACTTTGTCTAGAACACACCGCAACGACCGGCGAGAATGCCTAAATGGCATTCGAGTAGATCGTCGGCGCGAGAAGACGAAGGATGAGAAAGCCGGAGCGCGTCGGCAAAATACCCGTGACCGAATCCTCTCGTCTCCGCCAACAAATAACTTTAATTTTTCTTTTTTATGCTACACTTATTAGCATAGAAAATGTACGAAATTATTCACGTTTTCCTGACTGGGACATTCCCCGACATACTCCAATGGGTAATCCACCATGGTTATCCTTTTATCTTTACCTTGATGGTTTTCGAGGGCCAGGCGACCATTGTGGCCACTTCCTTCGCCGCCAACTTGGGATATTTCAATATAGGGACGATTTTTATACTCGCTTTCTTGAGCGACCTAGTGGCAGATTGCCTCTGGTTCGCAGTCGGGTATTATGGCAACATTGCCCTGGTAAATAGATTCGGGCATTTGTTTAAGACAAACGGCAGAATGGATAAGATAAAACAGCTCTTCTTAAGGCATCCCGGCAAGGCTTTAGCCATAATAAAATGCAGTCCTTTCATAACCGTCCCGGGTACTATTATGGTAGGCGGAAGCGACATCTCTTTTAAAAAATTCTTCAAACTTATTTCGATAATTATTGTGCCCAAAACGATAGTCTTCGTTTCTCTCGGATACTTTTTCGGCAGTGCCTATGAACTTATCCGTGGATACCTTCAAAACACCTTCTTTGCGCTGTTAATAATCTTCGCCATTGCCATTGTCGTTTTCATATTCTACAAGAACTTATCTGTAAAATTTTCAAATAAGATAGAAGATAAAAATGTGTTATGATTTAAAAAATGCAGCTATCCGACAGGATTGAGACAACCTTTCGCCTGGATCTGAACCAAAAGAAAGCCCTGAGCAGGCTAGGGCTTTTTAGTATTGCGGATTTACTCTTCCACTTCCCTGCAAGATACAGCGATATAAGCGAAGTTAAAAAGATAAACGAACTCGTACCCGGAGACATGGCGACGATCCTGGTCAAAGTTTCGAAACTTAAAACCAAGAAAGGATACCGGTCAAAAATCCCGATGGCGGAAGGAGAAGCAGAGGACCTTTCCGGAAAAATAAAAATAATCTGGTTCAATCAGGCATATATGGCCAAAATGATACGCCCAAATGAAAATATAAAATTGACCGGGCGAGTTTCCAAAGGCAAACATGGCATATATATTTCCAATCCGGAAACAGAAAGGACTCCTTTATCCGCTATAGATTCTCACGATACTCTTTTTTCCGAAAGTGGGATTGAAAACACCGGTTTCTCATTTCCGATTTACCACGAAACTAAAGGTATAACCTCGAAATGGTTCTACCATGCTATCGAAAAAATATTCAAGGATAAAACTTTGGATAAAATGGAAGAATATATACCGGAAGAAATCTTGAAAAAATACAATCTGCCTTCTCTTAAAACCTCGCTCATCTGGATCCACAAGCCGAAAAACAAAAAAGACGCCGAATCGGCGCGCAAAAGGTTCGCCTTCGAGGAAGTATTCTTCATACAGATAAAACGCCAGCGAGATAAAATCGATTACAAAAAAAATAAATCCTTCAGAATAAAAATGCCAGCCAAAGAAACGGAGGAATTTATCAAGCGTTTCCCTTTCTCTCCCACTGCCTCGCAGAAGGAATCGATAAAAACTATTCTGGAAGATATGGAAAAAGATTCTCCCATGTCGAGACTGCTTGAGGGGGATGTCGGCTCCGGCAAGACAGCTGTAGCCGCCACGGCCACTTATGCGGTGATAAATTCGGAGAAAGGCCGGCCTCTCTCCGGCAACCTGCAAGTAGCCTATATGGCCCCTACGGAAATCCTGGCGACTCAGCATTTCGAATCTTTTATAACATATTTTAGGCACAAGCCTATAAATATCGGACTTATCACCGGCACAGGGTGCAGAAAATTCCCTTCAAAGGTAAATCCATCCGGTTGGACAAATATCTCCCGCTCTCAACTCTTAAAGTGGGTAGCAGGCGGAGATATTTCCGTTTTAATAGGCACTCATGCCCTGATCCAAAAATCTGTCAAATTTAAAAATCTCGCTTTCGTGGTAATAGACGAACAGCATAGATTCGGCACGGCACAACGAAGAAAGCTGGTCAGGAAAGACGGCATCGCTCCACATCTTCTTTCTATGACCGCGACACCTATCCCTCGCACGCTTGCACTTACCATATATGGAGATTTGGACTTATCTCTTTTATCCGAGATGCCAGTAGGCAGGAAACAAATAATCACCGAAATAGTCACGCCGGACAAGAGAGATGAAACTTATGAAAAAGTCAGAGAAGAATTAAAAAATGGCAGACAGCTTTATGTAATTTGCCCGAGAATTTTTGAGGAAGAAGCGGAGGCAGAGTTTTCTTTGCAGGGTCTCTCGCAGGGCGACGGCCCGAGAGTGAGCGCTCGGCTAGCAAGCCGAGACAGCGACCCTGGAAAGGAATATTCTGCCGGAGCGAAACTGGAAATGAAATCAGTAATCGCTGAAGCAAAAAGATTGAAAAAAGAAGTTTTTCAAGAATATGAAATAGGAGTACTCCATTCAAAAATGAGCAAACAAAAAAAAGAAGAAGTGATGAAAAATTTCACTGACGGGAAGATAAATATTCTATGCGCGACTTCAGTGGTAGAAGTGGGAGTAAACGTTCCGAATGCTACGATCATAATAATAGAAGGAGCTGAAAGATTCGGTCTGGCTCAGCTTCACCAGCTCCGTGGACGAGTAATAAGGAGCAACCATCAGGCATATTGTTATGTATTCGCGGACACTAAGACACACAAGACTATGGACAGGCTTAAAGCCTTCAAAAATGCGAAAAATGGCTTCGAATTGGCAGAATTGGACCTCACCTTGCGCGGATCCGGAGAATTGGGTGGAGGAAAGCAATGGGGAATATCTGATATAGGAATGGAAGCAATCAAAAATATCAAAATGGTGGAAGCCGCCCGCACGGAAGCTTCTCGTATAACGGAAGAGAATTTTGAACTTTCAAAATATCCCCTGTTAAAACAGAAAGTTCACGAAAAAGCCGGTGAATTTCACTTTGAATAATGGTCCGTCCTCTAGGATTCGAACCTAGGACCCCAGAGGTATAAGCTCTGTGCTCTAACCAGCTGAGCTAAGGACGGATCTGCTGGAATTACAATTTTATACTACAAAATTCTTTAAAATTAAACAACTTTCTTTTCTTCCTCTATTTTCTTCGGCATTATGCCGTTGGCAGTAATTATTTTATCGTATTCATCTTGTTCAAGAGTCTCGACTTCTATAAGCTTCTTTGCTATGGCATCAAGGGCCTTTCTATTTTCGGCGAGGACTTTTTCGGCCGACTTCAATCCGTCATTTATGATTTTCGAAATTTCCGCATCTATCTTCGCGGATACTGCCTCGGAATACGGTTCTTCTCTTATTTCTCCAAAAAGGATTTTCCCTCCGTCGCTCCCCAATGTTACTGGACCTATAGCTTCGGACATCCCCCATCTTGTCACCATAGCTCTCGCCATATTTGTAGCTACCTGAAGATCGCTTGAAGGTCCGGTCGTAATATCTCCGAATATCATTTTTTCCGCGACATACCCTCCGAGCGACATTGCTATGTCATCTATAAATTCTCTCCTGGATTGCAAGCGTCTTTCCTCCAGGGGTAATTTCAGGGTATAACCTCCTGCATTTCCGCGGGCAATTATTGAAACTTTATGTACTGGATCGGCAAAAGGAAGCACGGAAGCCACAAGAGCGTGACCGGCCTCGTGATACGCGGTAATTTCTTTTTCTTTCTTGGAGAGCAGATGGCTTTTCCTCTCCGGGCCTAGCATCACCTTCTCTATGGCGCGTATCAGGTCAAACTGAAATACTTTCTTTCTATTTTCTCGCGCAGCTAGAATCGCTCCTTCATTCATTAGAGAATAAAGATCCGCCCCGGAAAAACCAGGTGTCCTTTCGGCTATCAATTTCAAATTCACATCTTCTGCTAATGGCTTCATTTTCGCATGGATACCGAGTATTTCTTCTCGATCAACGCGGTCGGGCAAATCCAATACCACTTTTCTGTCGAATCTACCTGGACGTATCAAGGCTGGATCAAGCACATCCGGTCTGTTTGTAGCGGCCATAACGATGACCTTCTCGTTCGGCTCAAAACCATCCATTTCCACAAGAATCTGGTTTAGGGTCTGTTCCCTTTCGTCATTTCCTCCACCGAAACCTCCTCCTCTCGTCCTGCCTATGGCATCTATCTCATCCATGAAAATTATGGCCGGGGCAGACTTCTTGGCCATTTTAAAAAGATCTCGCACGCGCGAAGCGCCTACGCCAACGAACATTTCTACGAATTCGCTGCCGGACAGATGGAAAAACGGAACTCCCGCTTCTCCGGCCACGGCTCTGGCAAGCAAAGTTTTACCTGTCCCCGGAGCTCCGGTTAGGATGACCCCTTTCGGGATTCTCGCGCCGATATCCAAAAATTTCTTCGGGTTCTTTAGGAAATCCACTATTTCTTTCAATTCTTCTTTCGCTTCCTTACATCCAGCCACATCCTTGAAAGTAACTTTATTATTCTTATCATTCGGGTCGGTTATGCGCGCTTTCGATTGTCCGAAGGAAAATGCCTGCATGCCTGCACCCTTTACTTGTCGTGATAAATACCAGAAGAAAAATACTATAAATATTATCGGAAGCAAAAATGGCAGAACATTCGCCAGCCAATACCAGAAACCACTTTCATCTTTTACTTCAATGTTTGTCCCGGCCAAGATTTCCGGCTTCACTCCGTAGTTTGTTAAAGTCTGAGACAGGGAGGATTCGGTTTCTTTTTTAGAAATTTTCACCTCATCATTTTTATAGGTGACTGTGAGTTTCTCCCCTTCTATCACTATATTCTTCACATCTCCCGCAGATACGCTTTTAGCCAGGTCGGACAATGACACTTCCGGCACCGGTTTCCCCGCAGTGGAAACCATAAGATACAGCGCCGTTATGGTCATGAATATCAAAACAGCACCCAGTATGCTTCCTGAAAACTTAGGGTTTTCTTTCTTCTTTCTGCCTTTATTTTTTAAACCTTTTTCATTCAAAAAATTGAAATCCATAGTTTCCTATGATAGCACAAATCCGGCTGGATTTAAAGACTTAAAGTATTAAGTCCATTCATATTTTTTTATAAACCACATTTTAAGCAATTGGGTAAGAGAGAAGTATAATATCAGCCCCACACCAAGGAGAACGAAATAAAGTGGAGGCAGGGGCAACAGTTTGAATGCTTCACGAAGCGGTGAAAACGGAAGATAAATTCCGATCATAACCACGCATAATGAAGATATCAATAGAGGCTTGCTTGCTATACTTTCAATAAACGGTATTTTTTTGGTTCTTATTATATGCACTATGAGAGTCTGGCTTATTAGGGATTCCACAAACCAACCAGTTTGGAAAAGCGCTGGGTTGGCCCAAGCTCCGAATACGTAAAGCATGGTAAAAAATGTCGCATAGTCAAAAAGCGAACTTATCGGTCCGAAAAACAAAATAAATCTTTTAATATGCTTGAAGTTCCACTTTTTAGGCTTATCTAATGACCCTTCGTCCACATTATCTGTCGGTATGGTCATTTGAGAAAAATCATACAGCAAGTTGTTCGTGATAATTTGAATCGGAAGCATAGGCAGAAACGGAAGGAATATACTGCCCCCGACTACGCTGAACATGTTCCCAAAATTGGAACTGACAGCCATTTTTATATATTTTATTATGTTGTCGAAAATTTTTCTGCCTTCTCTTATGCCATCTTTTAAGACTAGGAGGCTCTTTTCCAGCAATATAAGATCGGAGGATTCTTTCGCTATATCTGCCGCCGTATCTACGGAAATTCCTATATCGGCGGCTATTAAGGAAAGCGAGTCATTAATCCCGTCCCCTAAAAAACCGACGACATGCCCCGAAGCTCGAAGGCTTTTTATTATTCTTTCTTTATCATAAGGAGATAGTTTGGCAAAAATAGAAATACCTAATACTTTCTCTTTTAATTCTTCGTCGCTCAGTTTCCCTATGTCTTTACCGAGTAGAACTTCCTTCTCGGGTATGCCCACATCCCTGCATGTTTTCATCGTAACTATTTCGTTGTCTCCGGTAAGAATTTTTATTTTCACTCCTAAATTTCCTAAATCTTTTATGGCTTTTTTCGCCGTCTGTTTAGGGGGGTCAAAAAATACCAAAAATCCGACCAAGGTCAGATCTTTCTCATCCGAGACTGAAAAAATTTTCTTATCGCTGTCCACA
>DAHVYC010000002.1 GCA_027327845.1 Candidatus Nomurabacteria bacterium | reverse complement strand
TCCTTTTTCTATATGCGCATCGATCATGGAATCCCCGTCCACTTCGAGCATGTAAGTCATGGATTTGTTTTTTATCAGAAGTTCATCTAAATCCAGAGTGTCAGCCAGCTCTTCTTCCACGTCGGCAGGAAACCCAGCCGTTACGAAACCGAGCATCGGCACTTCTCGGAAAGACTTCGCCGGTATCAATCTACCTAAATGATCTTTGGAGACTATCCCCTCTTCGGTCAATTTTTTTACAAGTTTGAAAACTGCATTCTTCGATTTAAAACCGAAGATCTGCATCATCTCTGAATAAGTCGGCATTCTTTTATTGCCTTCGTAGAAAGATTCTAATTTTGAAAAATAGGGATTTTTCATTCTTTTTAGAAAGATTGGACTTTCCAACTAAAAATGGGAAATATTCTTTTAAAAAGACTCTGCCTATTATAAAATTTTATTTTTTTAAGAAGCAGTTTATGATCTTTGGCTTCTTTCCTGTACTCTTCCCCGCGGAGGATTTTAAGATCAATTATCTTATTGATTCTTATAATTTCCCTTTCTATAGTTTTTAAATATTGTTTTTGGGACATAATTTTAAAAGGTTATTTTACTAAACGACCAACGTATTTAGTATAGGTGAACGCTCGTTCACTGTCAAATATACCCTGTGGATAACCCTGCAGTAGATTTTGGCGATATTTTTAATGCGCTTCGCGCATCGCCAAAATCCACTACGCGGGGTAACTATGCATTCACTTTCGGCCTGTATTGAAGCGCTTCTAGGATATGTTTTGAGTCGACTTCTTCGGAATTATCCATGTCGGCAATGGTACGGGCAATTTTTATTACTCGGTGATAGGCCCGAGCGGAGAGGGCCAATTTCTCAGCGCTCTCATCCAACAGATTTCTCACTTCTTCTTTTAGTTTAACGGTGTCAGACAAGTCTCGTACGCTCATTTCACTGTTGGTCTTTATGTTTTTGTCTAACTTAGAAAATCTTTCTCTCTGGATACCCCTGGCCTTTTCTACTCTCTTTTTTATCCATTCGCTTTTTTCTCCGTCGCCGACTTCGGATAATTTTTTGTAATCAACATTACCCACGGACACCCAAAGGTCTATGCGATCCATTATCGGTCCGGATAATTTTCTTTTATATCTATCCAAATCAGAAGGCCTGCAAATGCAAGCTTTCTGCTTATTACCCAAATTTCCACAAGGACAAGGATTCATGGCTGCAACTAATATAAAATTAGACGGAAAAGAAGCAGTGCCTTTAGCGCGAGAGATTGAAACAATATTATCCTCAAGCGGCTGACGCAGGGATTCTATCACTCTTTTCTCGAATTCCGGAAACTCGTCTAAAAACAACACTCCTTTATGCGCTAAAGTAACTTCTCCAGGCTTAGGGTATGTGCCTCCGCCGATCATAGATACATATGAAGATGTATGGTGTGGGGAGCGGAAAGGCGGAGAAGAGATAAGCTCCCCTCCCGTCGTTCCAGCCACGGAATGAATTCCTGTAATTTCCAAAACTTCTTCCAAAGAAAGATCTGGGAGAAGTTGGGAAAATGCTCGGGCAAGCATAGTCTTACCCGTCCCCGGCGGGCCATACATGGCTATATTGTGCCCGCCGGCAGCAGCAATCTCTAGTCCCCTTTTTGCTCCTTCTTGACCTTTTATATCAGAAAAATCCGAATTCCTTTTCTCTCTTTTATAAACTATTTCCGTTTTGGGTTGCAATTTAATATATTTTGACGAAGCGAAACTAGAAGATTTCTGAGCTGGTCTGGCCGGGGTAAGGGACCCGGAGATCTGAGGACCCGAAGAAATTTTACTAGTTTCGCAAAGTGATAAATGCTCCGCTACTTCTTTTAATTTTTCCACACCGAAAATTTTTATACCATCCACGAGAGCCGCTTCTTCGGCGTTTTCTTTCGGCAGATACACTTCTTCGAATCCCCTTCTCTTCGCTTCTTGGACCAAAGGCAAGGCACCTCTTATGCGATGCAGCGCGCCATCTAGCCCGAGTTCTCCCAGAAAAATTTTTTTCTCAGGGTTAAATTCCAAATCTTCAGCGGCCAGCATATAAGAAAGTGCTATAGCCAAATCAAAAAATGGGCCTTCCTTTTTTAAGTCGGCCGGAGAAAGAGAAACCACTATCTTCTGATTTTTTGCTTTAGGAGATTTAAATCCTGAATTTTTTATTGCTGAACTTACTCTATCTTTAGATTCATCTACCGCTTTATCCGGTAGCCCTACTATTGAAAAAGCGTGAAGCCCGCGAGAAATGTCGACTTCAATGGTAACAATCTGCCCAGTGAGCATGTTCACCTGAGCTGAATAAACTTTTGCAAAAGCCATGAGAACATTATAGCTTATAAAAAAATAAAAAGAATAATTTTTATTTTTTTACCCGTTCAAATGTTTTTTGCAAGTTTTAGCAGCTGGATTCGCTTCCATGCGATCCATTTCAATATCTTTCTTGCATACTTCGCATTTTCCAAAGGATTCTCTGTTTATACCTTTAAGAGCGCTTAAAATGCTATTTAGCCTGGATTCCAACACTTTTATCATAGTGCTTCTCTCTTCAAAATCTTCAAATCTATCAGCCATATCATTTTGATCTGATTCTCTAGAAGGAAGCTCCTCGGGAGTGGCCTCCCATTCATTGGTTTCAGGATTTAATTTACCTATATCTTGTATTTGTTCCAGTAAAATATCCCTTTCTTTTTCAAGCTTTTCTTTTATTTTCTTTTTATCTAACATTTCAGTACAAAAATTTTAACTAATAATCTTCGTCTTTATGCCCCGCAATCAAAATGTGGTACGGGACAGGTACCTAAAGACTAACATGTTAATTTTAAAAAGCAACTGCAAATAAATATATAGACTTGATTTTACATCATTTTGTATTACAATTTAAGTAGTTTGTTTTAAAAAGGTCTAATTATTAATTTTTATAAAAAATATATGAGTAAAACAGGAAAAATTATTGCATGGGTTATCGTGGCTATTCTCGTGGTATGGGGTCTTGCCTCTCTTAACAAGAAGAGTACTGAGAATTCTTCGAACGTCATAAAAGTCGGTTTCTTGGGTCCAATGACCGGAGAAATAGCAAACATGGGGGAAAATGCTCAGGCAGCAGTCTCTATAGCCGTTGATGAGATAAATAAATCAGGCGGTGTCTTAGGAAAAAAGTTAGAAATGGTATATGAGGATGATATGTGTACTGGAGCTGGCGCGGCGAACGCTGTCTCGAAACTTATCAATACTGATAAAGTAGTGGCTGTGGTCGGAGGAGTATGCTCTGGAGCATCTTTGGGCGCTGCTCCTATCTCTGAAGCATCGAAGACCACCCAGATAGCTTATTGCTCAACCAGCCCACTCCTTACAAACTCTGGGGATTATATATTCAGGGATGTTCCGTCTGACCTTTTCCAAGGAAAATATGCGGCAGAATATCTTATGAAGGAAGGAAAAACAAAAGTGTCGGTACTTACTGCTAAAAATGATTGGGGGGACGGCCTAAATAAATCCTTTACTGACGCCTTCACTAAATTAGGAGGAAAAATACTTTCATCCGACACCTTCGATCCGAACACAAAGGATTTGAAAACCCAGATGACGGAAATCAAATCAAAAAATCCGGATGCAGTATACTTCATATCTTACACAGACCAATCAATCGCCGGACTTAAACAAGCTCATGATCTCGGTATTAAAGCTCAATTCTTCGGAGCAGATGCTTGGGATGACACAAAGGTTTGGAGTGAACTCGGGAAAATCGGAGACGGCGCAATGTATACGGTAGTGGGTACAAACTCAAATGATCAATTCAAGCAGGCAATGAAAGAAAAGCTTGGCAAAGATGACCTGATATACTGTTCAAACTACGCTTATGATGCCACAAAGATCGTAGCCGAGGCGATAAACAGAGCAGGCTCTACTGACAAAACCGCTATAAAAGATGCGATGTATAAGACAGATTATAAGGGCGGAGTATCAGCAAAAGAAATAAAATTTGATGAGAATGGAGACCCGGCATCGGCAAACTATGTGGTAAAAATTGTGAAAGACGGAAAGCCGGTAGAATTAAGTAAATAACTCTTTAGTAACAAAACGGGCTAAATAAAGCCCGTTTTGTTATAATTTCTTTAAGAGAAAAATTATGGTGTTATGGCAAACAACTCTATATATACTATCTTCAGCAATGTTTTATTCTTTACTTGTTGTCGGTTTCGGATTCATATTAAGGAGCTCAAAGTTTTTTAATGTCGCCTATGGGGGTGCTTTTTTAGTCGGGGGGTATGCTATGTTTCTACTTTACCGCATGTACCTCGTACCATTTTTTCTGGCAATTGTTATAAGCCTCGCTCTGTCGGGCTTATACTTTGTATTATCAAACAAATTTATTTTTGAACCACTTTTTAAGAGGAAGGCCAGTAATTTCATATTATTGATTTCCTCGTTCGGACTTCTAATCGCCACTTCAGCGATAATTGGCATAATCTTCGGAAATCAAGCTACTATAGTGGCCCGACACTTAAGCGATGTTTCCACCGTAAATATCCTGGGTGGGGCTTTGAGTTATGTACAGCTGGCTACTTTTATAGTTACTCCGGTTTTGATAATTGCTTTAGCTATCATATATTACAAAACGAGATTCGGGCGGGCTATGCGCGCTATAGAAAATGATAGAGAAATGTCAGAACTAGTCGGAATTTCTACTTCCAATATAACAATGTGGGTTTATATGATAAGCGGTATTCTTGCCGGCATAGGAGGGATAGGAGAAGGATTCGAAGTAGGGATCAATCCATATGCTGGTCTTTTTTATATACTTCCTATAATAGTCGTAGCGGTACTCGGAGGCATGAAAAGTTTCTGGGGTGGAATACTGGGAGCATTTGTGCTTGTTATTGCCCAGAAATTAACTGTTCTTATCTTTGGTGGAAGTTGGGAACAAGCAGTTCCTTTTGTAGTGCTTATAATCGTGCTCCTGGTAAGACCTGAGGGTATTTTAAAAAGATAATGGATTATATTTTTCACATAGCAATAATTGTATCTATTTACGGCATACTCGCCCTGGCTCAAAATCTGGTAATGGGAGAAACCGGACTTCTTACCATAGCAGGCGCTGCCTTCTATGGGATCGGTGCATACGTAGCCGGAATTTTTTCTACTAGTTTAGGCCTTAATATTACAATCGCATTAGTGGCAGCACCGCTTATAACAGCTGTCATAGCCATGATACTGGGAACAAGTTTCGCCCGATTCCGGGATGATTATTTTCTTTTGGCAACGTTGGGGTTTCTCATGATATTTAACACCGTGGCAAAAAACTGGACATCTCTTACAGGCGGATCCTTAGGTATTGCCGGGATATCAAAACCTCATATGTTCGGGATCACTCTTCTCACTCCGGAATCTTTTATATGGTTGGCTGTATTTGTTTTGCTGATAGTGGCTATCATATGTTATTTTATTTCTCGTTCTTCGTTTGGCCGAGCGCTTAATGCAATAAGAGAGGACGAGGAAGCCTTAAAAATTTTTGGATACAAAGTTTCCACCTACAAGCTTGCATCTTTTACTATAGGGGCGTCACTCTCGTCGCTGGCAGGAGTACTCTTCGCCAGTTATCTGACTTTTATAGACCCTACGCTTTTTACGGTCAACGAATCAATACTCCTGTGGGCTATGATAATATTGGGCGGTATAGCCACAAACAGAGGCGCCCTAATGGGAGCCCTGCTTCTCATATTGATACCCGAGTCATTAAGATTTATAGGATTTCCGGATGAAATCTCCGGGCTTATGCGACAATGTATTTACGGACTTATTTTAATATTTCTTATGCTCTACCGTCCTAAGGGCATATTTGGAAAATACAATCTATGAAACAAGTAATAGAAACAAAAGGATTAATAAAATTTTTCGATGGTATACATGCCGTTGATAATCTTTCTTTGTCTATCGAGGAGGGAAAAATAACGGGAATAGTGGGACCAAATGGAAGCGGAAAAACCACTCTTATAAATATCTTGTCCGGGTTCTATAATTACGATAAAGGAGAAATCTTCTTTTCAGGAGCTAAAAGAAAGAAAATCCTCCCCTGGGAAAACAAAATATACGGGACGGGCAGAACATTCCAACAAATCAGACTGTTCAACCAAATGAAAGTTATAGACAACATATTGGTGGTTCTTACCGAACGCAATCCTTTTTTTGCTCTCTTCGAACGGCATGGAGAATATCATATAAAATGCGCAGAAGATGTATTAAAAAAAGTTGGCCTATATGAAAAAAGAGGCAGTTATGCCAAAGATCTATCTTACGGACAGCAGAAACTCCTCGAAATAGGAAGGATATTGGCTATAAAAGCAGATATAATTTTCCTGGATGAACCATTCGCCGGACTTTTTCCGGAAATGATAAAAAGAATAGAAAATATAATAAGAGAGTTAAAAAATGAAAACAAAACAGTAATATTGGTCGAACACAATATGAATATAATCAGAGAACTATGTGACCATCTGATAGTCATGGATGCCGGCAAACTACTGGCTGAAGGGCGCCCGGAAAAAGTCCTCTCTGAGCGAGCCGTTCTGGAAGCGTATCTAGGAGAATAGATTATGAAAAAAAACAGCTTATTGGAATTGAAAAATGTTTATGCGGGATATTATGAAATGAACATTATTCATGATATTTCCCTTTTTATAGACGAAGGAGAAATAGTCGCACTTATGGGTCCTAACGGCGCCGGCAAATCCACTATTTTAAAGGCAATTTTCGGTCTTATAAAACACAGCGGAGATCTATTGTATGAAGGAGATAAAATCCATCCTTCGCCCCATGAACTTCCCAAAATGGGGATATCGCTAGTGCCACAGGGCAGAAGAATTTTTAACAGCTTAACCGTAGAAGAAAATATAGAGATAGGCGGATTCTCTCTGAATGATGAGAATGAATGCAAACGCAGAATGGAACACTTATTTAAATTGTTCCCTACACTCGAGGAAAAACGTTCTGAATTTGCAGGCAATCTATCCGGCGGACAACAGCAATTAGTCTCAATAGCGCGAGGCCTCATGATGCAACCACGGCTTCTACTTCTCGATGAGCCGACCCTTGGTTTGTCTCCAAAGATAGTGAAGGAAATATTCAAGACAATAAAAGAAATAAACGAAACACAAAAGATGGCCATCATTGTAGTGGAACATAATCTACACTCCCTATTGCCTATTACGGACAGAGCTTATGTTTTATCGCACGGTAAAATCGTGGCCACGGGCTCGGGAGAAGAAATAAAAAACAGCGACATACTGGAACGCGTGTTTATGGGAAAAATATAGTTTTTACTTACTTTATTTCCTTATTTTACTTGAATTAAGGCGCAAGATTACTTCTCTGGCAGCGCCTTCAGAGTCAGTTATTACCACATAAGAATTATCTACAAATATATACATCAATACGGGGTGCCCATTATTGTCATTCAATACTCTGGCATTTTTATTTGCCACGATTCCATCTTCCCATTCTTTTGTAAATAGATAATTAGTGGAGGGAGATATGTCTATTTTGAATAACCCGTGCAGATCGCTTAGCATCTTTCCTTCCCAATTTTTCATAAGTGAGAAAGTGTCGGAAAAAGAATTTATCGGCAAGAGTACAAAAAAGCCAGTGCCGGGATTTCCGGATTGTAAATCAGAATTATACGCACCTAAAAGAAACGAATCTTTTATAGGGCTCAAATTTGCGCCATCTAAACTGCTTTTTAGAGAAGAAATAAAATTTTTGAATCCTATGATCGTTTTGTTTTTCATAAGATACACTCCTTCTATCCCGCCTGTTTTTACTTTCGACTCATTTATCTGATTAAGTACCGTATTTACTATCTGATCGGGAGACAATCCGTCTATGTCCTTGAAATCCGTCTGATCCGTGAAAATCATTTGCGATATTTGGGGAGCCAGTGTAGTCGTACTCGTTTTCTTTTTCAAAAAAACAAAAAATACAAGCACGGCGAAAGATAAAAGGATAAGGAATATGCCAAGAATCATAAAAAGTCTATTTTTTCTGGACTTAGGAGATATATTCTTCTTCTCTTCCTCATATTCCTCTTCTTCGTGAATCATTTTTTTTATCGTGCCTCCACTACCGCCCTCAATGGCCTTAACCATATCATCGGTATAAGTTTCTATATTTCTGCTTTTTAGTTTATTTTCGTTTTCCATAATTAATATTAAATTATAAAAATAAAAATTTTAAGAGTTGTGGGTCCCCTGTCTTTATGACTCCGAGGGCGCCTGCCTGCCGGTAGGCAAGAAGGCTCAGAAATTTTTGATTCTCACAATTTAATTTATTTTTTGCCAAAGAAATTTCTATCCGCTTCTTTTATAGACAAACTTATCTTGTCTCTTTCTTCATCTATTCTTATCACCTTCACCGGCACTATCATGCCCTCCTTTATTATATCGCTTACCCTCTCTACTCGGAAAGGTGCAAGCTCGGAGATATGCACCATTCCGTCTTTGAATGGATTCAACCTCACAAACGCTCCAAAATCAGCTATTTTTATCACTTCACCCTTGAGTATTTCTCCTACCTTGAACTCATGGGTCATTTCTTCTATCAACATTTTGGCTTTTTCCGCACTGCCCTCCTTGCCTGTTATATACACTGTCCCGTCGTCTTCTATGGTGATCTCAGCGCCGGTTTTTTCTTTTATTTCTTTTATGGTTTTGCCGCCACTACCTATCACCATGCCTATCTGATCTTGTTTTATTTTAATAATGAGTATTTTCGGAGCATTTGGAGAAATATGATCTCTTGGAGCAGAAATTTCTTTTTCGATTTCGTCCAAAATAGAAAGTCTGGCTTTCTTTGATTGTCTCATGGCTTCTCCTAATATTTTTACAGGCACACCATCCACTTTTACATCAAGCTGAATAGCGGTCACTCCATTCCTTGTTCCGGCAACTTTAAAATCCATGTCCCCATGATGATCTTCCGGCCCCTGTATGTCCGTCAAAATTTTATATTTATTGTCATTCTCATACATAAGACCCATGGCAATACCAGCCACTGGAGCTACTATTGGGACTCCACCATCCATAAGAGCCAAGGTGGATGCGCAAATCGAAGCTTGAGAAGTGGATCCGTTTGAAGCCATCGATTCCGAAACCAATCTTATGGTGTAAGGGAAATCTGTCACACTTGGCAATACCATAGCCAGTGCTTTCTCCGCAAGTGCGCCATGCCCTATTTCCCTTCTCCCTGTCGTGCCTATGCGCCCGGTTTCTCCGCTTGAGTAAGGGGGAAAGTTATAATGATGCATGAATCTTTTCTCTGTTTTAAATTCCATACCGTCTATTGCCTGTCTCTCTTCCGGACCAGCCAAGGTAAGTACCGAGAGCACATGCGTTCCTCCTCGGTAGAAAATACCGCTGCCGTGGAGTACGGGAGAAACTCCACCGGCTTTTACATAAAGTCCACGAAGTTCGTCCATGGCTCTATTATCAGCTCTCTTGCCGTCATTTATCGCCTTCTCGTGTATTATTTTATTCTCTGTCTGGTCAAAAAGGTCATCCTCTACGGAGAAATCTTCTCTTTCTTTGCCTTTATAAAATTCTTTAACCATTTTATTCCAAACATTGTGCAATTCATCTATCTTTGCCTTTCCGGGACCGGAAAATATGGCTTCTTCCATCTTGGGAAGTATATTTTCATTAAATAATTTCTCGGAATCCGGAGAGATTTTTTCTTTCTCTATAATTCTTTTCTCTATCCCTATTTCGGAAACAATTTTCTTTTGAAATTCTTCAAGTTTCCCTATTTCTTTACTTGCTTCCTTCAGTGCATCTTCTAATTCATCTTCATTTACTTCATGCGCCTCCGCTTCAATCATATTTATATTCCCGTCTTTCCCGCATACAGTAAGGTCAAACTTATGTTCTGTTTCTCCTAAGCGCAGACCCTGGGATGGACTTATTCTTAAAGTTTCGTCTCCATATTTACCTATGCGTACAGCCCCCACGGGACCATTCCAAGGTATATTGGATACAAGTAAGGCTAAAGAGGCGGCATTTACGGATAATACGACCGGGTCTTCATCCCCTAGCGCTATTACCGTAGTTATTACCTGGACCGCATGACGGATAGATTGATCGAATAACGGGCGCAATGTCCTATCTATTACTCGAGAGGCGAGTACTGCACTTTCTGAAGGCCTTCCTTCTCTATGCATAAATTTCGAACCCAAAATTTTACCGGAGGCGTAGAATTTTTCCATATAATCCACCGTAAGATTAAAAAAACCCAAACCTTCCTGCTTGTCGTGCGACATGCAAGCTGTAGCCAGTACTACGGTGTCACCGTATTTTAATATAACAGAACCTTGTGCTTGTTCTGCCAAGTCTGAGAAAATAGCGGTTAGTGTTTTCCCGCCAATTTCTATACTATATTCTTTCTTTTTCATAATTTATTCTATAAATCCGCAAAATATAACTTTACCAAAAGAAAGTTTACATTTTGTGGATTTACGTTAGCTCGTGTTCAGACTACAGTATTGTTCCTATTTAGAGAACACTACTTTTTGTCCGAACGCGAACTGATTAATTTATAATTAACTTACCTTATATCTATTAAAAACTTCTTCGGGCTAAGGGAAAGATCAACGAAATCATCCACTGCTTCGCGAAGCTTGCTCGAAGTAGATTTTCCGAATGAAAGAACTTCCACTTGAATACCTATGGTCTGTAGATATTCTACCAAAGGAATATAATCCCCGTCACCTGAAACTATCACAACCGAATCGAGTCTGGGAGACATTTTTATGGCATCCACCGTAAGCCCTACATCCCAGTCCGCTTTTTTGGCTCCACCGGCAAAAATTTGAAGATCTTTTGTTTTTGTCTCTATGCCCAGCTTTCCTAAGGCTTCAAAAAAATTTTTCTCATCCCCCGCTTCGGTGGTTATGACATAAGCCACGGCCCTTACCAGCCTTCTGCCGGCTACCGCTTCTTTTAATACTGCACCGAAATTAACCCGAGCTCTGTATAGATTGCGGGCAGAGTGGTATAGATTTTGAGTGTCTATAAACACCCCCACTCTTTGTTCTTTATGTTTTATGACTGTCATGATATTAGTATACTATGAGATGGAAAGATTTTTGAATTTTAGAGGCTACGGAGCGCGACGGCGCGAGTCCTGAGGAATTTTTCAGTAGAAAAATATCCGGACTCTAAAATTTATAAATCTTTCCATTCTGCTAAGCGAGACCTATTTTCTTCACCACGGCATTGTATTGATTCTTATCTTTTCTTTCCAAATACTTCAAATGGTTTCTCCTGTCGGCAACCATCTTTATAAGCCCTCGGCGAGAGTTATTGTCTTTTTTATGTTTCTTTAAATGCTTCGTCAACTCGTCTATTTGAGAAGAAAGAATAGCAACCTGAACAACAGAAGAGCCTGTGTCTTTCTCGTGAAGCTGATTTTTCTTTATTACCGACTGTTTCTTTTTGGTATTTAACATGGCATTTACTTTAGCATAAAGTATGGAAAATTGCAACTCCGGAGTGTCGCACAATATTGCATGCTATAATGTAGCTAATGGCCGGTGAAACAGAAAATTTAAAACGTGAATTCCTAGAATATTTAGAAATAGAAAAAGGTTCCAGTCTAAAAACAGTGGAAAATTATGATAGATACCTTTCCAGGTTTTTCTCATTTGCAAAAATAACGAAGGTGAAAGACATCACTGAAGACAACATAAGGGAGTTCCGACTTTTTCTAAACAGGCAAAATGGAATGAAGGTAAAAGGCCAGTCCAGCGGAACAATGAAAAAAAATACGCAAAACTACTATCTGATCGCCCTCCGGGTTTTTCTAAAATATCTGATAAAAAGAGGAATATCGTCCATCTCCCCGGACCAAATAGAGCTGGCAAAAATAAAAGAAAGGAGCTTGGACCTCATAACCATAGAAGAATTAGCAAGGCTACTCTCTGGACCGGAAGGAGACGATTTAAAAAGCTTGCGTGATAGAGCAATATTGGAATTATTCTTCTCGACGGGACTTCGGGTATCGGAACTCGCCTCTTTAAATAGAGATTTGGATCTCTCGAAATCAGAGTTTTCTATAAGAGGCAAAGGAGAAAAAGTAAGGGTAGTATTCCTGTCCGACATGGCGAAGAAGGCGATAAAAGAATACCTCGGGAAAAGAGCGGATATGGAAGAAGCGATGTTTGTGAATATTTCGAACCTGAAGAAAAAATCCGAAAAAGTGAAAGGAAAAGATGCTGAAGAAAAAAGGCTCACTCCCCGATCCATAGAACGCATAGTGAAACACTACGCCATCAAGGCGGGTATTTCAAAAAAAGTAACTCCTCATGTCATACGCCACTCCTTCGCCACCGATCTACTCTCAAACGGAGCCGACATAAGGAGCGTGCAAATGATGCTGGGGCACTCAAATATATCCACCACTCAAATCTATACACATGTGACAGATAAGCAACTACAAGAGGTACACAAGAAGTTTCACAGCAGAAAATAATATATAATAAAGAAATGAGAATCATTTCATGGAATGTAAATGGCATCCGGGCAGTAGATAAAAAGGGATTGTTCATCCCTTTCGTTAAAAAATTTAAGCCCGACATACTCTGCCTGCAAGAAACCAAGGCAGAACAAAAACAAAGTCCGATAGATTTACCAGAGTATGAAGAGTATTGGAATTCAGCGGAACGCAAAGGTTACAGTGGAACAGCTATCTTCACCAAAGAAAAACCAAAAAACGTGATCCTGGGACTGCCGGAGAATATAGAGAGAAAGTATAATCTTATCGATGATTATGGAGATCCAAACAAAGAAGGCAGAGTGGTGGCGACGGAATATGAAAAATTTTATGTGGTTTCCGTCTACACTCCGAATGCAAAAGATGACCTTTCGCGTCTTTCTCTACGGCATAAAAAATGGGATCCGGCGTTTCTCGAATATGTAAGAACGCTGGATAAAAAGAAACCGGTTATTTTTTGTGGAGATCTGAATGTAGCCCATAAGCCGGAAGATCTGGCTCATCCGAAACCAAATGAAGGCAAAAAAGGTTTCACCAAAGAAGAGCGAGAAGGCATAGATAAAATAATAGAAGCCGGTTTCACGGATACTTTTCGAATATTCACGCAAGGATCTGGGCATTACAGCTGGTGGAGTCATTTTGCCAATGCGCGTGCTCGAAACGTCGGTTGGCGCATTGATTATATATTTGTCAGTAAACGTCTGGCATCTAAGGTGAAACAGGCAAAAATTTTGCCGGAAGTGATGGGTTCGGACCATTGCCCAATTTTGATAGAAATGTAAAATACTATAAATGCCGTGGTGGCGAAATTGGTAGACGCGCTAGTTTCAGGTACTAGTGGAAGCAATTCCTTGGGAGTTCGAGTCTCCCCCACGGCACAGTGAGCAGGCAAACTGCTTTGCCTGCGTGGGGAGCTCGAAAGGCTTTTCCATACGAACGAAGTGAGGCGGAAAAGCACCTGGCTATGCAGTAGCCGAGTCTCCCCCACGGCACAATAATAAACTAAATATTTACCAACTCAGGCTTTTGCTTGCCAAACCATTTTTTTGACAGGACTTGTACGTTCTTCGTTATATCCGTCACTAATATTTTTGCTGTTCCCTTTTTAGACAATTTTTTCTCAATTTCCGGATGACTAGAAAAATAATCTTTCAGTTTTATAGGCACTATTTCATCCTGAGAAATTACTTTTATCTTTTTGCCAAGAATTTTGCCAATTTCTTTCTTAAAGAAAGGATAGTGAGTGCATCCTAGTACTAGGGCTTCAATATTTTTATTTAAAATTGGCCTCAGATACTTCTTTAAGAATGGCACAGCCATAGATCTCTCCCCTTCTTCGGCTAAAGGCACGAGCATCGGCGCCGAGTTCTGAAAAATTTTTGCTTTTCTATTTAATTTTTTTATTTCTTTCAAGAAAGTCCCGGAAGACACTGTGCCCGAAGTGCCGAGTATCCCTACTCTCCTAAACCTCGCAGCTTCTTCGGCGGCAGGTATCAATACTCCTAAGATTTTCCGTTCGTGATCACCCATAAGTCTGCGCGTCTTATTGTAATAAACCAAGTATTCGGTCTGCACCCTGCGCAATGCTCTGGCAGAAGCGGTATTACAAGCAACGATAACAATCGCGCAATTTTCTTTCTTAAATAAAAAGTCCACCGCTTCTTTTGTAAATTCAAAAACAGCATTATGCGAGCGGTTGCCATAAGGCACCCTCTTTGTGTCGCCGAGATACACATAATCATATTCCGGCATTGCTTTCCTTATAGCTTTGGCAATAATAAGTCCGCCAAGCCCCGAATCAAAAATTCCTATACGCATATCACTTATTATATATTAAGGTAACGGAAAATGGTAAAATAAAGTTATGAAAGAAACATGTAAGACATGTGGAGTGGATTTTGATATCAGGAAAGAAGATCTCATTTTCTACGAGCAACTCAAGACAACGCCTCCGCTTTTTTGCCCGGACTGCCGAATGGCCAGACGATTGATTTTCCGCAACGAAAGAACGTTTTACAAAAGACAGTGCGACTTATGTAAAAAAGATTTTGTTTCGGTTTACACAACTGATTCAAATTATAAGGTATATTGCCATAATTGTTGGTGGAGTGATGAATGGGATCCGAAAAGCTATGCGATGGATTACGATTTAAATAAACCTTTCTTCGCTCAATTAAAAGAATTATTGGAAAAAGTCCCCAGACTCGGCATCATGGTCGTAAACAATGTTAGAAGCGATTACACCAATGGTTCTGCTGAAAATAAAGACTGTTATTTGATTTTTGCCGCTGATTACAATGAAGACTGCATGTATAGCCGACTTCTTCAACGAGACAAATTTTGTGTAGATTGTGCTTTCCTCCACGAATCGGAACTTTGTTATGAATGCATAGATTGCAGAAATTGTTTTAAATGCCTGTTTTCTGAACAATGCCAGTCCTCAAATGATCTTTTATTCTGCTACAACATGCGAGATTCCAATAATTGTATTTTTTGCACTAACGGCAGACATTTATCTAATGCTATTTTAAATGTTAAATACACTAAAGAAGAATTTGAAAAGAAAAAAGCTGAAATCCTCGCCGATTATGGAAGTATCCAGAAGGCAAAAAAGGAATTCGCTGAATTAAAGAAAAAAACTATCGTAAAATATGCCTGCCAGACTAAATGCCATAATGTCACCGGGGATTATTTACATAATTGCCATGAGGGAGTAATGCTTTTCGACACCTATGATTCAAAGAATTGTTCTTATATGACTGATACAGAAAACCCAACAGACAGCTGGGATTGCAACAACTATTATTACAAATGCGAATTTTGCTATAACATAATGGGGGCCATGCAAATCAGCAAGTGTAAAAATTGTTCCTTCGTTTTTTCTTCCAACGAATTAGAATATTGTGAAAGTTGTTGGAATTTAACTGGCGGGATAGGTTGTACTGCTATCCGTAAAGGAGAATATATGATTTTGAATAAAACTTACGCAAAAGATGAATACTATAAAATAAAAGAACATATTGAAAATGAATTAAAAAAAGATGGTACTTTCGGCCAATATTTTCCTGCCGATCTTGCCCCTTATTGTTATAACGAAACCTTGGCTCACGACTTTTTTCCACTTAGCAAAGAAGAAGCATTGAAAAGAGGTTTTCGTTGGCAAGATCAAAGCACTGGTACCTACAATAAAGAAACCATAAAAGAAGGAGAAATACCTGGAACTATAGAAGAAATTTCAGAAAATATATTGAAGGAAGTATTAGTCTGCGAAGAGTGCAAGAAGAACTTTAGAATCACTAAAAGCGAACTCGACTTCTATAAAAGGATACATCTACCTTTACCTCATAAAGATTTCGAGTGCCGTCACAAAGAAAGAATGTCCAAACGCAACCCGCGCAAGCTTTGGCACAGGAAATGCATGAAACCAGGCTGTACCAATGAATTTGAGACTTCCTATGCGCCAGACAGGTCAGAAACAGTGTACTGCGAGAGCTGTTATAACAAAGAAATCTATTGAAGCTAACCTAAAAATAGCCTTTATATCTTGACTTTTTGATAAAAATAATATATATTAAAAGCAATTAATAACTAACTTCGCCAAAACTATGCAAAAGTGTATCGAATGCACAATGTGGGGTAGAAGGTTAGAATATGATTATCTTTTATGGGTAGATCGCATAGCAAATACCCTCGGTTTAAAAGGTATTACTTTCTTTAAGAATGATGGAAGCATCAAAGTAGTAGCAGAAGGAGAAGAAGACACTCTCCTTTTTTTTATTAGAAAATTGAAGCGCGGGAGATCCTTCTTCCCTTTTCTCTCAAAGATCGAAAATTTTTCTGTCACTTGGCAGGAAGCCAAAAAAGAGTTTGAGGATTTTTCTATTGTAGAAAGCGGAGAATAGTAAACCTTTTAAATTCTTATGAATTTTTCTATTTTACTCCATGTTTAGCATGTAGTTTTCCAACCTCTTCTTCTTCAAGTTTTTCTTTTTTCTCTTTTCCCCTATCCCCCAATGTCTGCAGGGCGTCATCCGGAAGCATATTAAGAGATTTTGCCAAATCTGACAGGTGTTCTTCGGTATTTTTTGCGGGATCATCTAAAACTTCCTCTAGAAGTGCATGTAAAATTGAGCCCATTCTCGGCCCTGGGGTTATGCCAAGCTTTTTGATCATAAAATTGCCATCTATTTTTAGTTGAGACACAGATACCGGATCATGCAGGGCCTCTTCTATCATGGCAAAATATTTTCTCAAGCGATATGGTGCCTCTTTTTTCCTCATACCCACTCTATCGCACTCGCGTACATTCATTAAAAGCCAAATATTTTCCGGACCGACTTTCTTTATAATTCTGCGTACCGCCGAAAGAGTAATTTGTTCGGTGTCTGAGAAAAACATATGGTTGCGTACCAGCTTCTCGACCAATTCAATTTCTTTCTTGGAAAATTTTAATCGTTCCAATATATTTTTTGCCATCTTTGCGCTTATAACTTCATGCCCATAAAAAGTAAATTCTTTTTTTGCAGACTTTGCTCCCCTGCTAAGCAATTTATCAGGTCCTCGGTCCCCGGGATCCCTATCCTGGCCAGACCATGCTAAATTGTTCATCGGCTCCGCTAGTCTCCTACTCCTTGGTTTGCCTATATCATGGAAAAGCGCCGCGAGCCTGACCTCAACTGGCCAATTTTTATCTGCTGAATGCTGCAAAGCATTAAGCAAGTGATTCCACACATCATAAATATGTTCCCCTCCCTGCCTGCAATCTATACCTTCTTCAAGTTCCGGAATTATGTGCTTTAATAAACCAAATTTTTGGAGCATAACCATACCCACAGAAGGATGCTCTGAAGAAATTATTTTTAAAAACTCATCTCTTATTCTCTCCTTTGATATTTTTTTTATTAAATCGGCATTTTTTAAAATACTTTCGCTACTTTCATACGACACAGAAAATCCAAGTTGTAAAGATATGCGAACAGCTCTCAACATTCTAAGCGCATCTTCCTTAAAACGATCATCGGGGTTGCCGACAGATTTTAAAATTCTGTCCTTTATATCTTTCTGCCCTTCGTATAAATCAACCATCTGTCCATTAGTATTTTTATTGCTATCATTTGTGTGTCCTTTTACTCTAAAGGCCATAGCATTTACCGTAAAATCACGCCTTTTCAAATCATCTTCAAGTTTTTCACTAAATTTTACTTCATCCGGATGCCTAAAATCACTATATTTTGTTTCTACCCTATAGGGTGTAACCTCTATTTGCCTTAGGGTTTCATCCGCCGACGCTGAAGCTTTGGCGGACAGGCGCGAAACATCAAGTGTGTTTGTTTCATATGGAACACATACTATTACTGTACCAAATTCATTTTCATATACAGTCTTATTAAATAAACCTATTATTTGATCTGGTTTTGCGTTGGTTGTAATATCCCAGTCTTTTGGTTTCCTATCCATCAAAATATCACGGACACATCCACCCACCAAGTATGCTTCAAACCCGGCATTTTCTAAGGTATCCGTTACATATGAAACTTCCTTTGGAATTTTTGATATTAAGTTTTTTATAGTTTGCATAAAAATTTTGTGCACCCGGAAGGATTCGAACCCTCAATGCTGGTTCCGAAGACCAGAGTGATATCCATTTCACCACGGGTGCTATTACGTTTTAACGTTATATATTTTACACTTTTTAAAAAAATTAACAAATTAGCTTGAAATATAAGGATAATTTTGTAATTGCATTAATTTATCTAAAATAATATAATATTCACTGGTAAAAATTAAAGTAAATAAAATATTTTTTTAAATGCGGTCATGGTTTAGTGGTAGAACACGTCCTTGCCAAGGATGAGACGGGAGTCCGATTCTCCCTGGCCGCACAATTTAAATTTTTGATAATAGAAACTGTCCGTTAAATTGTCTCTTATAATTACCCTTATACTATGGGATTTTTATTAAAAATTGTGGATAACTATGTTGGAAATGTTTATAAAGGACACAATAAAATGTGTCTTTTATGGTAAATAATGAGTGATTTTTATTAAAAATACCTTATAAAATAAGGATATATTGTAAAAGACATTGATTTTTATTAAAAATGTTTCACGTGACAGAATTATGACATATGTTTAACATGAAACTAATATTAATGACTAATAACTAAGTAATAGTTGCTAGAACCTAGAAACTAGAACCTAATTCATATGCCAAAAGTTTTTACATCAGAAACACAAAAGATTGGGGAAATTGGTGAAAACATAGTCGTTAAGTTTCTTATGAAACACGGATTTTCAATAAAAGACAGAAATTACACTAAAAAATGGGGTGAACTAGATATCGTAGCGGAAAAAGCCAATAAAATTCACTTCATAGAGGTAAAGTCAGTATCAAGAGATAATATAAAGTCAGTTTCATATGAAACACTAGACTCCTATAAGCCAGAAGATAATATGCATCCATGGAAACTTAAAAGAATGTCTAGAACAATTCAAACTTATCTATTAAGTAAAAATATAGATGAAGAAAAGGAATGGCAAGCAGATTTATTTGTCGTATTTCTTGATATAAAAAACAAAAAAGCAAAGATAAAAGTTGTGGAAGATATTATTTTATGATATTTTAAATTGGCACGGGCTGTAGTATACCGGTAGTACAAGCGCCTCTTTTTTAGAGAGCGCTTAAGCGCTAAGGTATAAAGCCTAAATTATATTGAAGATCAATTTCGGGCTGTAGTATACCGGTAGTACAAGCGCTTTGGGAGCGTTTAGACTGGGTTCGATTCCCAGCAGCCCGACCAGTCCTTCGTTTACTTTGCGGGATTAGTTAAATGGTATAATAACAGTTTTCCAAACTGTGGTCAGGGGTTCGATTCCCCTATCCCGCACATGATAATTTTGATAACTATCGCTACATTGGTTTCTACTTTCCTTGGTGGATTATTTGCCTTGCGTTTTAAAGATAAATTACACTTGATTCTAGGGTTTTCAGCCGGAGCGGTAATCGGTGTGGCTTTTTTTGATCTCTTGCCGGAAGCGCTCGACCTGGCAGGGAAAAATTACCAAGCCAACACTATAACATCCATCGCTGCTTTAGGCTTTATAGTTTATATGGTTTTGGACAGAGTAATCTTTTTCCATTCGCACGGGACTCATGAACATGAAAACGATAATTGCAGTCTGAACAACAGGGGAATACTGGGAGCTGGGAGTCTCTCTACTCATAGTTTCCTCGATGGTATGGCTATAGGCCTCGCTTTCCAAGTATCAAGTGTGGTAGGGGCAATAGTTGCCGTGGCCGTATTAGTGCATGATTTCTCTGATGGCATTAATACTGTGAATATGATTTTGAAAAATTCAGGCACGCGCGCACAAGCATTTAAATGGCTCTCGCTGGACGCCATAGCACCGGTACTCGGTATAATTTCCACTCTATTTTTCTCCGTCCCGGAACAAACATTGGGTATAATTTTAGCTGTATTTACAGGCTTTTTCTTGTATATAGGAGCTTCTGACCTTTTACCGGAAAGCCACCACAGCCATCCGACAATGTGGACCACCGGAGCTACAATACTCGGAGTAGTTGTACTCTACACAGCCATAAAACTGGCTGGGGTGTAATTAAAAAATCGCAAAGGATTTGCGATTTTTTAAACTCAACTAAACTAAAATATTATCTGTTTGCCCAGCTCCAGTCGGCGCCTGGGTTTTTAGCATTGAAAACTTCAAAGTGAAGGTGCGGTCCGGTGGAGTGTCCGGTGGAACCGACATAGCCGATTATCTCTCCTTGCTTAACTTCATCACCGGTATGCGTTGCAATTTTTGTCTGATGGGCATAGAGAGTTCTTGTACCATTCGGATGATCTATAATAACCAAATTCCCATATCCTCCATTCCATCCCATGCGAGCGAAGAAGACTGTGCCAGATGCAGATGCATATATAGGAGTGCCTTTAGGAGCTCCAATATCTATGCCTCTATGTCCAGGTCCATGAAGACCTTGAGTTTTGTGTCCTGTCGGAACTGGATTTATGAAATACCCAGCCAAATTTTTAAGTGGGTGACTCTTGTAGTAATTCTCATCTCTTGCCACGGATGTGCCCAAGTTGGAAGCCGGTTTGTCGCCTCCTTCATCTATCATTTCTCCACCAGGAATCATAATTTTGTCTCCGACGGCTAGTGCTGAATCATCTGATAAACCGTTAAACTGGGCTATATCTGAAGCATCAACTTTATACATCTTAGCTATGCTCTTTAATGTCTGCCCTTTGGTGACAGTATGTTCAATTCCGGAAACAGGAAGGATAAAAAGAACATCACCCTCCTTAATTTTCTCACCCTTCTTTAAGTCATTAGCTGAAAGAATGGTATTTACAGATACGTCAAACATGTCCGCTATCTTTGAGATGGAATCGCCTTCTCTAACCACGTACACGCTTACTTGATCAGAGTAGGATTCTCCAACTTCGTTCTCTCCGGGAATGCTCATATGGTTCACGGCGGGGAGAAGAGCGCTATCGGAAACTATGTTTACGCTTGCATCATTTTTTACGCCAGTTTGGCTTGTATTTCCGTCGTTCTTCAGCGCCGGAGTGGATATGTCAGCCTGTAGAAGCGCCAGAGTTTGGGAATTCTTAATACTTTTAGGGGCAGGGTCGGAAAGGCTGGTAACTGCATCGGCAGAAGCCTCGCTTCCAAACAAAGAAGAAAGGATCCCAGCTTCAACCATTGAGGGCGTGAAAAACACCCCGAAAGCAAGGGAAAAGGCTAGAATAAGGCTGAATATTTTAAATTGAGGTTTTATGAAACAAATGAATTACCGCGAGATTTCCTTTTTAACCCTTTTAAATAAGGGTAGAATTACGACCTGATTAGAGTTGCATCCACCTTTGGTGGATAAGGTTCCCGCGATGGTTACTGTCTTTTCTGTCATACAACCATTGATTCCGTGCTCCTGTCCAATCGCTCCTAATAGGGTAGCCCAATAGGGGGGTTAAGTCAACCCTGTTGTGGAAAACAAGTTGACAAATATTATAAATAATACATAATTTATATAAGGCATTTAATATCAAAAAGGCATAAAATTAGGCATAAATTGGCTTTGGTTTTATAATATAACAACATTATGGCGGAAAATTCTCCCATAAATACAAATCAAAATATAGAGGAAACTGACAAACTGGAACAGCTAGAGAAAAGCTTTTTGGAAATCTCTAAAAAACTACAGGAAACGAAGGTAAATTTTGAGAAAGAACAAGAAAAAATCGTAGAAACTAAGAAATTAATCAATACCTTGATGGAAGAAATAGCGGTTCTAGAACGAGAAGAAATGGAATCGAAACTTGATAAGACGATAGAGAGAACAGAAGATGATATAGAAGAAAAAAACTCCCAATTGGTAGAACAAAAACTTGAAAAACTCACTAAAGACGAAAATAAAAAGAACCTCAAAAAACTAATAGAAAAAATACCCAAACCATTAAAAAAATGGTACTCAAAATATGTCACCTTGCCTGTTGGAATACTCGCTATAACCGCTTTATCGTATCATTCCCCAAAGGAATATTATCAAATGTGGGGAAACTGGTATGAAAGACATATAGAAAAATCTGATACTGATGATCCAAACATAAGAGGACTGGATAATTTATACAACGATACTACAGATGTTGAAAGAACTACCTATGATTTTATGGGTGAACATAAAATAAATTACAAAAGCGGATATTAT
>DAHVYC010000029.1 GCA_027327845.1 Candidatus Nomurabacteria bacterium | reverse complement strand
TAGTTTCCTTGCTTACTCCTTCAGGTATCTTGTCTAGAAGCTTTGAAGAAGTGCCTATAAAACCAAGCTCGGATTCTATTAAGATTTCCCTGCTTTCTATCTTTGCAAGTTTTCTACCATAATCCACACATTTTTTTACTATTTCTATATTCTCCTCCATGGGTAATTCCACCCTGTCTATGATGGCCGAATCATATCCTGCATCGACGGAACTTTTTACCCTCTCAAAGCTATAATGATGATCAGCATTCAAAAAAATCGGATAATTATCCCTGTCCCGAATCGTGCGCACCAGCGCTGCTGCTTCCTCCTTACCGACGAAATCCTCCTCTCCTTCCGAGAGTCCTATTATTACCGGAAGGTCAAGCTTCTTTGCGGCGTTGTAAATGCCATGCAAGGCCTCAAGATTGGAAATATTGAAATGGCCTATGGCTACTTTTTTTTCTTCCGCTTCTCTTATGTATTCGCGCAAGTTTTTTATCATATATCTATTTTAACTCTTCTTTCAGAATTTTAATAACTACTTGTGGGTTTGCACTGCCTTTGCTTTCTTTTATGACTTTACCGACTAATGACATGAGGGCATTTTCCTTACCTCCCTTATAGGAAGCTACTGCTTCCGGGTTCTCTGAAATAATCTTTTCTGCAATCTTTTTTATCTCCCCTTCATCATTTTTCTGGAGCATATTATGTTCCAGGGCATATTCTCTTATCTTTTTTCCTTTTTCGAAACCATCCGCCACCAAAATGATATCTTTAGCTGCACGCGAGCTGAGTTCTCCGTTAAATACCATACCTACTGTTTCTGCCAGTAATTCCTCTCTTAAAAATTCATTCACGGCTTTTCCTAAACCTATCAGGTCATTGGTTATAAAATTCGAGGCAAGTACAATTTTATCTTTTTCCGAAGATAAAATGGAAGATACATTTTCAAAATATTTTCCCAATTCCGGATCGTTTATATAGCTTTCAATATCTTCATCTTTTATGCCAAAATCTTTTTTATATCTTTCTCTTTTTTCTTGAGGTAGCTCCGGCATTTCTTTTTTTATCTTTTCCAGGTCAAAAGCTTCATGTAAATACATCTTTGGTAAATCCGGTTCCGGAAAATATCTATAATCATGACTGGATTCTTTTTTTCTCTGGGAAAATGTTTTTTGTTTCGCTTCGTCCCATCCGCGAGTTTCCTGCACTATTTCACCTCCTTTTTCTTCTTCAAGGAGTTTTGCCATCCTGTCGAGTTCGAACTTTATCGCTTTCTCTACACTTTTGAAAGAATTCAAATTTTTTACTTCTACTTTCGTGCCAAATTTACTTTTGTCGGGCGACACGGAGATATTGGCTTCCACTCGCATTTCCCCTTTTTCCATATTTGCCTCGGAAACTCCCAAATACCAAAGTATAAGCTGAAGTTCTTTGGCAAAACTTGATGCTCCTTTTGAGGCTTCTTCTGAATTTTCAAAAGTGCGCGGTTCAGTGACAAGTTCCATAAGAGGTAAGCCGGATCTATTGAAATCAACCAAGGAAAAATCTCCTCTGTCGTGTTTATTGTTCGCTGTGTCTTCTTCAAGATGAACTCTGGTAATATCGAAATCCGCCAAATGTCCTCCGGAGACTATGGGGTATTTATACTGTGATATTTGAAAACCTTTAGGTATATCGGGGTAAAAATAATTTTTACGGTCAAATTCCGTAAAATCAGCAATCTTGCCACCCAAAGCAAGCCCGACTTTAATGACATTTTCCACCGCTTTTTTATTTATAACAGGCAAAGCGCCAGGATGCGCCATACAGATCGGGCAAATGTTTATATTCGGCTTTTCTTCGTCAGGGTCGTTCTCGCAGGAACAAAACATCTTCGTTGATGTTTTTAACTCAGCGTGAATTTCAAGCCCAATTGTCGGGTAATATTTCTTATCCATGCTTCAATTATACATTTTTTCGGAGAATTTTCACTAATTCATCCATTAAGTCTTTGATTGAATTATCATCATACAAGGAAAGAACAAAAACATTTTTAGAAACTTTTTTAAACTCCGCAACTTTCTTTTTAATTATTTTAGGATCTTCCACCGTATCTGCTTTGGTCAAAATTATTATTTCATCTTTTTCAGCCAATCCATCATCTCCTAATTCATTTTTCTTATCATACTTTTCAAGTTCTTTACGTATTTCTTTATAGGCTTTCATCATTCCAGTCGAGCCCCTGGATAAATTCTCAAAAGAAACGAGGTGTGCCAGCATTTTCGTGCGCTTTATGTGGCGCAAGAACTTTACCCCCAATCCTTTTCCAGCATTCGCGCCTTCTATGAGGCCCGGGATGTCCGCTATGGTGTATCCGTAGAAATCTCCCAAATTTGGATCAAGAGTAGTAAAAGCATAGTCTGCCACTTTTGCGTTAGCATTGGTAATAGAATTCAAGAGAGATGATTTTCCCGCATTAGGCAAGCCGATAAGACCCAGATCCGCAAAAAGTTCCAGTTCTATATGAAAATCCCCTTTTCCGCCTTCTTCGCCAGGATTCCATTCTTTCGGGGTAGTATTGGTAGAACTTTTAAAATGCTCATTGCCGTATCCTCCATACCCTCCACGAAGAAGCATAATTTTTTCTCCTTCTATAAGAAGCTGCCATTTTTCTCCGGTTTCAATATTGGTAACAACCGAACCTATCGGAAGCAGAAGTACGAAATCTTCTCCTTTCTTACCATGAAGACTTTTTTTACTCCCATCTTCTCCGCGTTCAGCGCTGAAACTTTTTTTCGCTTTGTATCTTGAAAGTATATGGATGTCGCGCACTGCTTTAATATAAAAATCCCCGCCCCGTCCTCCATCTCCACCGGCAGGTCCACCCTTGGGCACGAATTTTTCCTTGCGCCAGCGTACCACGCCGTCGCCTCCATGACCTGCTTCTCCGTGTATTGTTATTTCATCTATAAATGCCATAGTGTTGATATTATATTAACATAAATTAAATAGTTTTTGGGTATAATACAAAATCATAAAAACAAAAATTTTAAGAGTCGTGGGTCTCATGTCATTATGACTCCCTAGGCGAAGGCTCAGAAATTTTTCGGTTTTTATAATTTTGTGCTACTTAAGCGCTAGCTTTGCTAGCTTTATAGCTCCGTTTCTGCTTTTAGTAGTCGCCAAGAATCCTCCCTTATGGCAGAAAGTCACATCCGGTATGCCGGTCAATTTCTTCAGCTTCGGATCGTCATTTAAAAGCCCGCGCCAGCTTTTTGGAAAAGGCTTTCGGCTTTGCATTGTTTCTGGCGATTTCTTTATGGCTTCCACCTTCCAAGTTTTTGCAAATTCACTTTTGTATATCACATAGATCGGTTCTTTATGTTTAGCCAAAGTATTTTGATACAAATATCGCGGAAAAGATTTCGGCAACTCTATAATTTTTTTATTTTTTGCTTTCTTGTAAGCTTTCTCGATGGTTTCTTTTCCTAAACTGTCTATTCTGGCAACCTTTATTTCCCTTTCCAAAACTTTTATGACATTTTTTACCTCATTCTTGAAAACGGTATCCGTACTTACCTTCCTCTCCTGCCATGTAGGCGCAAAAGCGAGAAATGGCCGGTCTCCATCGTAAGGCATTATATTTTTAAATTTCGGTATCACTATATCTACACCGTTATCCACTGCATCTATAGGGCTGGCTATCTTTTCATCTATGGTCCTCCAAGCTTCCTTGTCCCCTCCACACAAATCCAATCCGAAATGTTTCCAAACGAGACCGAAAGAAGAATACGGAATGCCGTTTTTTCTCTTTCCGGCGCCTTTTTGCTGATGGTGATCAAACCTATTTTTCTTTGGATCGTATTTCCCACCTACGTCAAAAACGTAATCCGCATTTTCAATAGTTTTCAAATCCCGTGAGCGGATAATCTCAAAATTTTTCCCGTGCTTCCCGAGCCACAAGGAAAGCGTCGCTGCTGCAAAAAGATCGTCCGCATGGAAAGATCCATTATGAGTAACCAATAATTTTTTCTTACTTGTTTTCATCATTTCCATGATTACCATTAAATCCATTTTTAAAATACTCAAATATTCCATAAAAAGAAGCCATCACTTTATCAAAAAGAAGGAATACTATCACCAAGACAAAAACTATAAATGAGAACCTACTTATCTCTTTAGTATAAGACAAAGCCGTCTGGCTGAAAAAATAACCCAGTGTAAGGAGCGAAGGAGCCCAGATTATTGTAGAAAGAAACTCCGCTTTTAAAAATGTTTTGAAATTTATCTTATGGTATCCGGAGAATATTATAACCAGATAATTTATCCCCATGACGAATTTTGAAATAAATATTGACCAAAAAGGCTTCTGTTTAAACCTGGGCATAAAGAAAAGTACTCTCCTTTCCAGATATAAAAAAAATGAATGAGAATTGAATTTTTTATGTAGCAACCCTCCCAGATAATATCCACAAAGTGTTTTCACCACACCTCCGGAAAGTATAAAAAATAAAGCCCACCAAAAATCGAGCGCTCCTAAAGATGCCAATACACCTGTTGTGATAAGCACTATTTCACCTTCAAAGACAAGTCCCAGAAATATTATTAAATAAGCTAATACCTGATGACTACCGACTAAGTGGTTTAAAATTTGTACTGTATGCATGACTAAAATAAGCTGTCGACGACTTCTTTCACTGTTTTCCCGTCTGCTTTTCCTTTAAGATCTTTCATTAAGGCCTGCATAAGCACACCCTTTTTCGCGGGATCTTCTATGCCGAGTTCCTGTTTTTTATCTTTCGCTATCTTCTCGACTTCGGATCTATCCATGAGCTTCGGAAGATAAGTCTCCAGGATATGAAGTTCATCTTCCTCTTCTTTCACCAGATCTTCCCTGCCTCCTTTTCTGTATTGTTCAATGGAATCTTTTCTCTGTTTGGCCAAACGAGTGATCACCGCGAGAGCTTCTTCGTCGGAAAGCATGTCTGTCGGCTTTTTACCCTTTGATACTGATTCATTGGTAAAGGCTGCGACCATGGAACGCAACGCTTTAAGTAAAACTGCGTCTTTCGCAAGCATTGCTTCCTTTATTTTACCTTTAATTTCTTCGTGCAACATAAATCAAATCCAAAAAAACCAAAAATTCTATTATTAAAAGAAATGTTGTTTTTAGAAAGCCTTGCGCAGGAGCTTAGAAAATAAAGGAGGCAAAATGACTTTCTGCTGATTATTATTTTCTTGAGCGACGAGCAGTTCGCTCCCGAAGCTTCGCCAGATAGATTGCTTTATAAAAATAACATTTCTTTTTATATTGTACCAAAAATATGATAAAATAGCACTATGAGTAAAATCATATTCTTTGATACTGAAACGACCGGCAATACGGAAAAAGATTTTTTGTGCCAAATCGCTTATAAAACTGGAGAAGAAAAATTCTCCGGAATGTATAAACCCCCTATAAAAGTTTCTCCGGAAGCTTCCGCAGTGCATCATATTTCGAATAAAATGCTCGAAGATAAACCTCCCTTTAAAGAAAGTGAGGATTTCCATAATATAAAAGACCTTATGGAAGATGATGAGTCCGTACCCGTAGCACACAATGCCCCTTTTGATTTAATGATGATAAAAAAAGAAGGCATAACACCAAAGAAATTTATCTGTACCCTGCGCTTAGCCAGATACCTGGATCCGGAAGAAAAAGTAGAAAAATACAACCTCCAATATTTAAGGTATTTGCTTGAGATAGAGATAGATGCCGTGGCTCATGACGCCTTAGGAGACGTACTCGTACTTGAAAAACTTTATGAAAAGTTAAAGAAAAGATTGATGCAAAATGAGGGATTAAATGAAGATAAGGCGGTAGAAAAGATGATAGAAATCTCTTCGCACCCGACACTGCTAAAGACCATAAGGTTCGGGAAATACAACGGTAAAAAAATAGAAGAAATTTTACAAATAGATAGAAGATACCTAGAATGGCTTCTGGCCCAAAAAGAAGAAAGCGATCAATTGGAAGAAGATTGGATATACACCTTGAGATATTATTTGGAAAAATAAATAATACAATCATATGGAAAATATTTTATGGATCGTAATAGGAATTTTAGCAGGAGGAATCATCGCTTACTTTTTATTGCTATCTAAAAAAGACAAAAGTAAAGAAAATGATACCGGGCTCCAGCTTATACTCCAGCAATTAAACGAACTTTCCCGCACCGTAGACAGCAAGATAGGCGAAACGCACAAGCAAGTAAGGGAAAGCTTGCAATTCCATTCTTCAGAATCAAACAAAATAATCCGGGATGTTACGGAAAGATTGACCAGACTGGATGAGACAAATAAGCAAGTCATCTCTTTCGCCGATCAATTGCAAAACTTGCAGGATATTCTAAAGAACCCTAAACAACGAGGAATCTTGGGTGAATATTATCTGGAAACCGTCCTCAAAAACGTGCTTCCGCCGGGAAGCTACCAGATGCAATATCCTTTTCCGGATGGGACTATAGTCGACGCCGTGGTATTCGTGAAAGATAAAATCATCCCAATAGATTCGAAATTCTCACTGGAAAATTACAATAAAATGGTAGAGATGAGAGATGAAGTGGAAAAAGAAAAATTAGGCAAAATATTCGAGAATGATTTGAAAAATCGAATTTTAGAAACCGCCAAATACATACAGCCTAAAGCCAACACCACTGATTTCGCATTTATGTTTATTCCTCATGAGGCGATATATTATGATCT
>DAHVYC010000028.1 GCA_027327845.1 Candidatus Nomurabacteria bacterium | reverse complement strand
TTATCTCGGTTAAGATCCTGGCTATTTTTTTCTTCAAGCTTGCTGCTTCTTTTACATTTTTAGGTCTTGATCCTTGTGATTTAAAACGCAGAGACCTCAAACTCTCTTCTGCTTCTTCCAAGTCTTTCATAAGTTCTCCAGTTTTTACAACCTTTAAATTTTCTTTTGTTTCTTTTTTCGATTTTGGCATAAATATTATCTAAATATGATCTCTTGAAATTACTTTGGTTTTTACCGGTAACTTGGTACCAGCTTTTCGGAGCGCTTCCTTGGCGACAGAGGCTTCGACACCATCAACTTCAAACAAAACACGTCCCGGAAAAACATCAAAACAATACCCTTGCGGATCGCCCTTACCTTTTCCCATTCCAACCTCAGCTGCTTTGGCTGTAAACGGTCTATCAGGGAATACGCGAACCCAGTACTTTCCTGCCTTTGTTAAAGTCCTGGAAATGACCTTTCTGGCAGATTCTATCTGATTTGATCTGACGCGTGACTGGGTAACAGCCTTGAGTCCATAGGCGCCGAAAGAAAGCCTAGCTCCTCTTGTTTCAGACTTCTCGGTTTTTTTGTTGGTTCTTCCGGTCTGCCATTTTCTAAATTTTACTTTTTTGGGAAATAACATATTGATTTATATTATTTTTTAATTTCTTTATCGTCACTTCTTTCTGAAACCTTCAAAGAAGCTGAAGATTTTTTATCTGCAAAAATCTTCCCTCTATAAATCCATACCTTTATACCGACGACGCCGTATGGTAGTGTGGCACGTTCCCGCTTGAAATCTATATCTGCTCTGAAAGTTTGAAGAGGAATACTTCCGCGTTTGAGCTCTTCTGTACGGGCTATTTCTGCTCCGCCTAACCTACCCGAGAGAACCACCCTTACCCCCTCTACTCCGTGCGTAGACATGACTTTTTCCACTATCTGCTTTATAACTCGCCTGTAAGGCATTCTTTTTTCCAAACCTTCAGCTATCATGTAAGCCACAACCGAAGCATCAGCTTCAGGATTGGCAATCTCCACAATTTCGAGCTTAAAATCTTGAGATACTGGAAGCTTTAATTTGGCCATTTTTTTCAAAATATCTTCCTTGAGCTTCGTCACACCTTCCCCGTTTCTGCCTATTATAAGGCCCGGTCTGGAAGTTTTTATTATAAACTTGGTAGTTTTTTGGTTTCTTTCCACTTCTATCGAAGAAACATACATACTTCTTAATTTCTTCTCCAAATACTCCCTCAACAAAACATCCCCTTTAAGGTAGGAAATATATTTTTTCGGATCGGCAAACCAATGAGATTTCCAATCTCTTAACATTACCAACCTATGCGCATATGGGTGTACTATTTTGGACATAAATTATTTCTTTGTCCCGGCCTTTGTCGGGATCCCGACTTTGGTCGGGACTTTTTTAATTTCTTTTTTACTTTCTGTTTTATTTTTCGTTTTTTTAGACTTAGTGCCTTTTTCTGACTTTGTTTTTTTCTTTTCTTTCGATTCTTTCGCAGCCAAAAGCAAGGTTATATGACTAGTGCGCTTATTTATCCTGTGCGCAGAACCCATCGCGGCCGGCATTATCCTTTTCATCACTATACCCTTATCTACTCTCAGATCTTTTACGAATAAATCCGCCTTATCCGCTCCTGTTTCTTTGGCGTTAGCTACCGCGGAAAGCAAAAGCTTTTTAATTGGGAAACCAGCTCTCTTCGCTAAAAAATCCAAAAGCGAAATTGCCTCTTCCACATCTTTCCCTTTTATCAAATCCGCAACCTTGCGCACTTTTCTAGGGGACTGTCTGTAATTTTTTAAAAAAGCTTTCATCGGTTGTTAAATTATTTTTTATTACCTGCATCCGTAGCTGCAGTAGTAGCTGCCTTAGCTTGCGCTACTTCTGCCTCCTTCTTCTTCTGTTCAAGTTCTTTCTGCATTTTACCGCCGTGTTTTATAAATTTCTTAGTTGGAGAAAATTCACCCAGCCTATGACCTACCATATCTTCCGAAATCAGCACTTCCACGTGCGTCTTTCCATTGTGCACTCCAAAAGTAAAACCAACCATTTCTGGGGCTATTTGGCATGCTCTTTTCCAGGTTTTTATAACCGGTGTCTGTAAAGGGTTCTTGCCGGCTATCTTCTGTAAGAGCTTTTCGTCAACATTTAATCCTTTTTTAATTGATCTTGTCATAAAAACACTAAATAAAAAGCTCCTAACGAGCTTGATTTGATAATAGCAGAATACAAATAAAAAATCAAGAACAATGTTTTTAAGGGGTTTCGAGGCTGTCGAGCCGAGAATTTCCCTCGGCCCGCATTTGCGGAGCCTCGCCTTTGGCGGGGCGGGCAGGATTTTTTAAGCTTCAAAAAATCCGTACCGACAAAAATATTGTTCTTGATTTTTTATGACTGGGATTTCTTTGACTTGCCAGTTCTGCGTCTGCTTACGATAAATACATTGGAGTATTTCTTCGGAGTTCTGGTCTTTCTTCCTCCTGTCACCTTACCCCACATGGTCTTTGGCCTTCTGGTACCGCGTCCTTGCCTTCCCTCACCTCCTCCATACGGATGATCTACCGGGTTCATCGCTGTTCCTCTTACAGTAGGCCTGATGCCTTTCCATCTACTCCTTCCTGCCTTGCCGTAATTTTCCAGATGGTGCTCTTCATTTGAAACACTACCGATAGAAGCCCAGCAGTTCTCATCTACTTTTCTCACTTCCGTAGAAGGCATTTTTAAATTTGTGTATCCGTCGGCATTTGCTACAACCTGTGCGAAAATTCCCGCAGAACGTCCTATTTTTGCTCCGCCTCCTCTCTTCAATTCGATATTGTAGACAAAAGTTCCAACCGGAATATTTTTGAGCGGGAGTCTGTTTCCTGCCGAAAGCTCAGCTTTCTCCGAAACAACAAAAGTCATACCCGGCTTTACGGATTTTGGAACAACAACATATCTTTTCTCTCCATCCTTATAGACTGCCAACCCTATAAAAGCGCTTCTATTAGGATCATATTCTATGGATTTCAATTTTGCTGGAATATTTTTCTTGTCATAAAGAAAATCAACCGCCCTATAAAGACGTTTATGCCCGCCACCTTTATGGCGCATAGTTATGCGTCCTGCGCTATTACGCCCGACTGACCTTTTAAATCCGTAAGTTAAAGACTTTTCTGGCTTCTTGGCGGTCAAAAATTCCCTGTAATTCACGTTTGTCATCTGCCTTCTGGATTTTGTTGTGGGTTTGTATTTTTTCATGATTTTATATTGCTTGGTATTTAAAGCTTATTTATTATATAAATTCTATTTTATCTTCCTTTTTTAAATACACAACCGCTTTCTTTCCGCCCCCTTTCTGGCTTTTCTTTCCCTTATAAAATATATTCTTATGAGGAATCTTCAATATGTTTATTTTTACTGGGGTTACATTATACAGCGAAATTATAGCTTTTTTTAATTCCTTCTTATTCGCTCCCGCTGCCACGTTGAAAGTGTAAACATTAAGCGCGGAAACATCGTTGGATTTTTCTGTAATCCTTGGGTTTTTTATAATGTTCTTTTTTTCACTTATTCTTAAGGACATATGATTAAGCTCCGCGAGATTCTAAAAATTTTACACTCTCCTCCGGATTTTCGATTAAAAGATATTTATAATTTAAAACATCAAGCGGGTTCAAATTTTTAACAAAAACTATATCAAGTTGAGGTAAGTTTCTGTAGCTCTTTTCTTTTTTCTCATCTCTACCGGATAAAACCATAAGAACTTTTTTGTTTTTTGAACCGGAAAGTGCTTTGAAACCTTTTATTTTTGAAAGATTTTCCATAACCTCCGCCGCTTTTTTTGTCTTTATCTCGGGTAAGGCCAGAGTGTCTATAAAAATTATTTCTTCTTCTTTTGTCTTTTTCGACAAAACAGAGAACAAAGCTTCCCTACGCATCGTTTTTGAAATTTTTCTTTTGTAATTCTTCTCCGAAATAGGACCGTGAGCTACTCCTCCGCCTACCCATATAGGGCTTCGAGTGGATCCGTGACGTGCTCGGCCGGTGCCTTTTTGTTTCCATGGTTTCCTACCTCCTCCTCTTACTTCCCCTCGGTCCTTGGTATCCGCCGTACCGGAACGTTTATTGGAACGCATATCTTCTACCACTTGGTGAACCAAGTCAGCCCTCCACCTAGCACCGAAAACTTTTGCAGGCAATGCAATTTTTCCAGTTTCTTTTCCTTTTTGATTATATATTTTCCCTTCCATATTTTTATCAGTTATCTGCTTACTATTTCCACCAAGGTACCTCGCCTGCCGGGCAGGCTTCCTTTTACCAGTAAAATATTATTTTCTTTCTCTAAGAAAATAACTTCCAAATTCTTTTGGGTTATTTTATCACCCCCCATTCTTCCCGCCATTCGCATACCCTTCGGGACACGTGTCCTTAAACCTCCGCCTATAGACCCAGGTTCTCTTTCGGAGTGCTTCTGCCCGTGAGAGCGAGGACCTCCATGAAAACCGTGTCTTTTTACCACTCCTTGGAAACCTTTTCCTTTTGAGACACTCGTAACTTGCAATTTATCTCCGGGAGAAAATACGGATACGTCTATGATATCGCCTTCCTTTGCGTCGTTTTTATCACTATCTTTCAGTCTGAATTCCTTTAACACTTCATACGAACCGCCTTTCATTGCGCCTTTTTCTCCTTTGGTTATTTTATATTCCTTTTTGGTTCCGAAACCGATTTGCACCGCATTATAACCATCCTTTGATTTTTCAAAGACTCTGGTCACGGTCACTGGACCTGCAGAAACTATAGTAACTGGAAATACCTTCCCGTCAGGAGAAAAATATTCGGCCATATTTTCTTTTTTTCCAAGAATAAATTTCATCGTTTTATCCTATAAACTTTCTTTTTATAACTTAATGGATTTTTACTAAAGCATCTTCACATCTATATCTACTCCGGACGGAAGGGATAAGTTTGTGAGAGCTTCTACTGTTTTAGCATTCGGATTTATAATATCAATCAATCTTTTGTGAACCCTTATTTCAAATTGTTCCCTGGTATTTTTATAAATAAAAGAGGAACGGTTCACAGTATATTTCTTTATTTCCGTAGGCAGAGGTATCGGTCCTACAATTTCCGCATCATAACGCATGGCAGTATCGATGATCTGTTTTACTGACGTATCCAAGATCTTGTTCTCGTAAGCTCGAACTCGAATACGAAGCACAACTTTTCCGTCTTCTCCTAATACACGTGAAGACTTTTTCTCCTTCTTTAGCGAATCCGCTTTCGCAGATTTTTTTTCTACCGCTTTAGATTCATCTTTTTCGTGAGAAGAAACTTTAGCAGGCTTTTTTGTTTTTGGTTCTTTAGTAGCCATGACAATCCATGAAGTTTAAAAGTTTTTGATTATCTTATCCTAGTATTTTTGTAACGATTCCTGCACCTACTGTCTTACCACCTTCGCGGATGGCAAATCTTTGCTGTTCTTCGAGTGCAACCGGTGTAACCAATTTAACGGTAAAGTTGACAGTATCTCCGGGCATAACCATTTCTGTTCCGGCTGCCAAAGTGACATCACCAGTCACATCGGTAGTTCTTATATAGAATTGAGGCTTGTAACCATTGAAGAATGGAGTGTGGCGTCCACCTTCCTCTTTCTTCAGAATATAAACTTCGCAAGTGAAATTATCATGTGGGGTAACTGTGCCCGGCTTGGCAATAACCTGTCCACGGGTCACATCTTCTTTCTTTAATCCGCGGAGCAATACGCCGGCGTTATCTCCAGCCATACCTTCTTGTAAGTTTTTGTTGAACATTTCGATACCGGTAACAGTTGTTTTCTGGGTAGGCTTGATACCGACTATTTCTATTTCTTCTCCGACTTTGACTACTCCTCTCTCGATTTTACCGGTCACTACTGTACCGCGTCCTTCAATAGAGAATATGTCTTCTACCGGCATAAGGAAAGGCTTAGTTACATCTCTCTCTGGAACTGGAATATAAGTATCCAGGGCATTGGTAAGCTCCAAAACCTTCTTGGCCCATTCATCGTTCAAATCTTTTGATTCCAAGGCTTTCAAAGCTGAACCGCGAATAATAGGACAATCCTTATCAAAACCTTGTTTAGCTAGAAGCTCGCGAATTTCTTCTTCCACCAAGTCGATCATATCTTTATCGTCAACCATATCGCACTTGTTTAGAAAAACAATAATCCTCGGCACACCAACTTGTTTAGCTAAAAGCACGTGTTCGCGTGTCTGAGGCATCGCTCCATCTGTAGCAGCCACGACCAAGATAGCGCCATCCATTTGTGCGGCACCAGTGATCATGTTTTTAATATAGTCTGCGTGTCCTGGGGCATCTATGTGAGCATAGTGCCTGGTATCGGTGGAATACTCGTTATGAGAAATATTAATCGTAATTCCTCGAGCCTTTTCCTCCGGGGCATTGTCGATCTGATCGACACCCTTTAACCTAACTTGCTTCCCGGCCATATCAAGCACGTGAAGTATTGCCGCTGTCAAAGTGGTCTTACCATGGTCAACGTGACCAATAGTACCGACGTTTACGTGCGGCTTGTCTCTTTTAAATTCTTCTGCCATATCTTTATCTCCCCGTCTGTGGCGGGGTGTATTAACAATTAGAACTCAACATACGAGAATAGTTGCTAAGGCCTAATAATTAATAAAATTAACTAATAATTTTAATTTCCAATATAAAAAACCCGAAAGGGCTTTTGAAACATATTAGCAAATCAGATAAAAATGTCAAATCCCCGGTAAA
>DAHVYC010000027.1:6755-6995 GCA_027327845.1 Candidatus Nomurabacteria bacterium | reverse complement strand
TGCAACACCCCGCCCACAGTTATGTACTGGGGAACCGTGACAATGTAAGGAGCATTAAAATGCTCCAATGCAGTCACAATTTTTTTATTAATTATGATAACCAAACTATACCCATGGCCACCATAATTAATAATTTTCCGTAAATATTTTGGAAAAATTCTCCCAATAATATCTGCAGCGGAATCAACCACGCCGAAAGCTGTAGGCAGAACAGCCTTAGTTAAACTATCTTCCCATACA
>DAHVYC010000027.1:0-6745 GCA_027327845.1 Candidatus Nomurabacteria bacterium | reverse complement strand
GAATCCCTCTTGGTGAAATGAGAAACTCTTTTAATGTACTTACCTGTCGGCACTAAAACCAACGGGAACTCTCGAGCTACAAAATAGCTCGAAAAATTTTGTTCAACTTGAGTAGTGAAACTTTCCCCGCACCAAATCAAGGTTTTTCCTTTAGAAAAACTTACTCTGGTATGAAGGGGCTTTCTCAAATCTCTCGGCACATACCCAGCCGAGAAATTATACAAACTAACATCCTGTATTTTTCCAGCTGCCATTCCCCTGCTAAAATCAGAGAATGTTGTTGAATAAATATCTCCTTCCTTTTTAAAAGAAAGGGTATCCCCATTAAAAACTGAAGTGTTCCCATGATCTGCTCCGGGAGTGAAATTGGTTTTTACCACTGGCCCGGATATCTTTAAACCTATAAGGTTATCGGTCATAAAAACCGACATGTTCCCCTGAGCAAGAAGTGCAGAAGAAATCATCAAAATTACAAGTAGTTTTTTCAAGATTTACCTCCCTCTTATTTATTCTATTTTCGATTTACGATTTTATTTTATTTCTTAGTTAGAATACCACATTTTATATAAATAGTCAATATACTATTGATTATTTTTTGAAAAAATCGCAAAAAGTGCTAAATTACTCTTTAGGTACGGAGGCGTGGCTGAGTGGTCGAAGGCACCGGCTCGTCCCGTTTCAAAGCGGAGGGTTCGCCTAATGGTATGGCACTGGTTTCGAAAACCAGCAGGAGAAATCCTTTACAGGTTCGAGTCCTGTACCCTCCGCTTTGTACCGGGATTGAGAAAAACCAATGGTTTATAATATACCTGTGAGCAAAATAAAGAATTATTCATCTAAAGAACGGAAAATATATCTGTTCTTCGTGGTAAGCCTTTGGGTGAAGGGCATATTTACTGTTTTCGAAATCATCAGCGGTATAGCTACGTTCTTCATCACAAAACAAGTTCTTATCAACACAGCGACACGTATCACTCAGCGCGAAATCGCCGAAGACCCGTATGATATTGTGGCAAACTTTTTTCTCCATTCCGTACAATCAATATCTGCCGGGACGCAAGAGTTTGTGGCGATATATCTTCTAGTGCATGGCCTTATAAAGCTCTGGCTCATCGTCGGACTCTTACGACGAAAACTCTGGTATTATCCGGTGGCCATGGCGGTATTCGGGATATTCATTATTTACCAAATATATTGGTACGTTCATGCATATTCCGTCTGGCTTTTGTTTATCACGGTTATTGATATCATAGTCATTAGTCTCACTTGGCACGAATATAGATATCTAAAAAATACCAGAAATAACTAGCATCAAAATGTTTATAAATCGACACTTTTTTGACTCGTAAAATTTTTAAAAAGTGCTAATATTATCGTCATAGTCCTTCTGGGCTTATTTTTATGCAAAATACGCAAATAATAATACTGGCTGGAGGCAAAGGAACTCGCATGAAATCCGAGGAACCGAAAGCGCTCATAAAACTTAAAGGCAAACCATTAATCCAATACATATTGGACACCGTCTCATCTCTCAATCTTCCCATACCGCCCATCATCGTGGTACATCATAAGAAAGAACTAATCAAAGAAATACTGGGGAACTATTTATATGCTGAACAAGAACAGCCTCTCGGCACCGGACATGCTGTGGCTTCCGCGAAAAAGGCAGTGCACAAAGATCATCAAACCATACTGGTGCTCTCTTGCGACCAGCCCCTTATTTCCAAAGAAACCATCGAGCGCTTGCTCAAACAACATGCAGAAAAAAAGCCGACCATAACTCTTGCCACAGTGCTTCTGCCTGATTTTGAAGGATGGCATTCGGCCCTGAGACATTTCGGAAGGATCGTGCGCCAAGCGGATGGGACGGTGGGAGGCATAGTAGAGTTCAAAGACGCCACAGAAGAAGAAAAATTGATAAAAGAATTGAATCCGGCAGTTTACGCTTTCGATTCAGACTGGCTTTGGGAAAATATAAAACTTTTAAAAAATGAGAATGTGCAAGGCGAATATTATCTGACTGATCTTATAAAAATAGCTCGCAGTCAAAACAAGAAAATCGAAGCGGTTCCTGTGGCCAAGACCATAGAGGGACTTCAGCCGAACAATAAAGAAGAACTTGCGCTTCTCGAAAAAATACTCGGGTAAAAATATTCCACTTCACTCTCCTTTCATCTCTCTTTGGTTTATAATAAGGGTATAAATTATAAACAATAAAGATCAAATAATATATGCAAAACCCTTTTCAAAACGCAATGGCCCAGCTTGATAAAATTACCAAAATAAAAGATTTTGGGGAAGATTTTATATTGAAATTAAGACAACCGGATAGAGATATAAGGATATCCATACCGGTCAAAATGGACGATGGATCCATAAAAATATTCGATGGATACAGAGTCGAATACAATAATGCCTTAGGCCCATATAAGGGCGGGATAAGATACCACAAAGACACGGAAGTGAATGAAGTGAAGGCTCTCGCCTTCTGGATGACGCTCAAATGCGCCGTAGCCGGCATACCGATGGGTGGAGGAAAAGGCGGTATAACGGTGGACCCGAAAGAATTATCCAAGGCAGAACTTGAACGCCTTTCTCGTGGATGGGTGCGCAAACTCTCCGATATATTGGGACCTAGAAAAGACGTACCTGCGCCGGATGTGAACACCACGCCGGAAATCATGGCCTGGATGTCGGATGAATATGCCAAAATCACCAAAGATGAAACGAGAGCTACCTTCACCGGCAAACCGCTGGACAAAGGAGGCTCAGCCGGCAGAGAAAAAGCGACCGGGCTCGGAGGATTTTATGTATTCGATTCTCTGCGGGAAGAATTAGGACTGCCGGATAAGTGCAAAATCGCAGTGCAAGGATTCGGCAATGTAGGGCTCAACGCGGCAAAAATTTTTATTGAAAACGGACACAGTGTAGTGGCTATATCTGATTCCAAAGGAGGAATCTACAACGAACAGGGCCTTGATATCGAAAAGCTATCCGAGCATAAAAAGAAAACTGGATCTCTATCCGATTTTGAGGGTGGAAAAAACATAACCAATGAAGAGCTCCTGGAAACGAAGTGCGACCTTCTAGTACCTGCAGCTTTTGAAAACGTAATAAATGACAAGAACGCCCATAAGATAGCGTCTAGCGCGATTTTAGAGCTTGCCAATGGCCCTATAACGCCCGAAGCGGATGAAATCCTGTTCGAGAAGAGTATCCCTGTAATACCGGATATTTTGGCCAATTCCGGAGGGGTGACTGTCTCCTATTTCGAATGGGATCAAAACTTAAAAGGAGAACAATGGAGTGAAAAGGAGGTTTACGGCAAACTCCTGCCTATGATGAATGATGCCGCGAAAAAGACATATAAAAAAGCGAAAGAATATTCCACAGACTTAAGGCGCGGAGCTTTCATCCTAGCCTTAGAAAGAATCCAAGAAAAAATGTAATTACTTATTTTCGCTGGAGTAATCGAAGCTCTGAGTAACGATCATATTTCTACTGCTTAAGTAATAGTTTGCCACAAATACTGCTCCTACGATCGCCAACAAGATCAATCCGTTCGTTATCAGATCTTTATGATGATTTCTCATTTTTATAAAAATATACAAAAGCAAAGCCAGAGAAATTATCCCGAAGACGATATATAAAACCATATTCATCGTATTGCGAGGTGAAGCGACAAGTTTCTGTAAGAATGAAGCGTCTTTTATTTCCTTAGGCGGAATATTATTTGTATTTTCTGTATTGGTTGATGTTTCTACACCGAGAACGTTGGCCGGCTCTTGAGCGGTTATCGGAGAGACTTTTGGAATTACAGCTGTCTTTTTAACGGTATTTGAAGGTTCTTTATTTTGTACTGGAACTTCAGGCAGAGGGTTGGCATATACCTGCGCCACGAATATTGTCTCTTTGCCTTCATAGATGCCAGTGGCGACCCCAGTGCCTATTTCGGTGTAGTTTCCTTTTTCTATATTTGCTCTATGAGTCGGACTGGCCATCCAAGCATCGGTGACATCTTTTGAGTCGCTGAAGTTAATGGCTAGATTTTCTCCTGCATATTGATATTTATATCCTACTTCTTCAAGCCAATACCAAGGAGTCTTCCCTTCCGGACTGGTATGGGCAAAATATCCTTTAGTCGCCATGTCACTCGCCTTCATCTCGGCTGCTTTGTTGAGTAGAGGGTTGACCGTCAAGATATTTAGATTCTCTCCCTCTCTTTCTTCATTGGTAAGATCCGCTAGTACCGCCGGCAACACGGCAGCCATGCCACCTGTCATATTTATGCGAGCAATAATCGGTATTAAGAAAGTAAAAATTTCCAAAAAAATAACCAGAGTGGCAATATTCCGGATACTGGAATCGTGCAATATATGCGGACGATGATCGTTGCCTTCGTGCGGAATAAAATGTTTTTTAAGCCAAGAAAACATTAATATATTATATACAATAAAACCCCACTTGTAAAGGTGGGGTTTTATTTGCCTTTTATTATCAGCTATTTATTAAGCATACCTCGAGCGTTCGGACCTATTATTCCGTCTTTAGTAAGGCCGTTCTTTTCTTGCCAAGCTTCGACAGCTGTTTTCGTCAAAGGACCGAAGTATCCAGTGACAGGACCGTTATACACTCCCTCACTAGTCAGACGCTCCTGCAATTTAGTCACCTCGTCTCCTTTGGATCCCTTCTTCAGGTTCAAAGTAAAACGAAATGCTGTTTTATTGCCGGATCCATTTGAATTTTCCGCTTGAGAGACACAAGGCAATCCTGTAGTGCTACTGAATTTATAACCGGACGCGCAACCTTCAGGAAGAACAACTTGTTCTACCACGGCATTGAGTTTCTCTCTAGTGTTCGGCCCCACTCTACCATCTTGTGAGAGCCCATATTTTGCCTGAAATTTTTTCACTGCTGACTCAGTAAGGGCACCGAAGGATCCAGTGATAGGACCAGAGTAAACTCCTTCAGAAGTGAGTCTTTTCTGAAGTTCCGTTACTTCGTTTCCTTTTGATCCTTTTTTGAGTGAAAGCGTAAAGTTAAACGATTCCGCACCGAGAACTTGGCCTTGAGGTTTCTCTGAGACCTGTGTTGGTGTTACTGGTGCTGGCTGAACTACAGGAACTACTGGAGTCACAGGCGTAACTGGAGAAGCTGCCCCACCGCCGCCACTTACCAATCCTCCTCCACCAGAAGCGGCAGATTGAGTGTAAGCTGCGAATGAAGTGAAGTGTTTAGTCCAGATAGCTAAATCGGATCCTACATCTATCTTACATTCGCCGTCTGCCGGCAATGCATCGCCTGTGGCCTGATTGTCTGCAGCACAGACATTTGTAATTTCAGTAAAGGTAATACCTGTTCTTACATATCCTGCTCTCTTGCCTGCTTGTCCTGGCAAGAGGAGTCTGACAGCTTTATCAAAGCTTAGTTTAGCACCAGTGAACCCGACTTCTATCGCGGTGCTTACTGTCTTCGTCTGGCCGATATCTGTCGGCAATGTCACAGTAGTCAAAGTAGGCGCAGCAATGACACCATTCCATGTATTGTCATCACTGGTGACTGTAGTAGAAGCCGGGATTGCTACATTCGTATTATTGGCGTTAGCCGAGGTGACGGTGATAGCCGGCAATGTCCCTGTACCGTTGGAAATAAAAGAACTTACATTGATCGTCGGTTCTTCCACATCGGAATCTATCGTAATATCTAATTCTTGTTCAGGATCTTCAATCACAACTTCTGGTTTATCTTTACTTAGAGTGGCATCTCCCTTGCCATCACCGCCGGTAGTCGGAGAAGATTGTGTGGCAGCTAAAACTTTTACCGTCACGACATAGTTCTGTGTCGTTCTGTCTGCAGCCGTAACTTTATAGGTTATAGGTTCTGTGAAATCATTGGCTGTCGTTCCACTTACCTGCGTAGTATCTTCAACTGATACATTAGCTCCTGTGGTTGTAAACGTCGCCACAAGTGCTGTGACATCCGTGCCATGGGGAACACTTACGGAAATAGTATGATTCGTCTCATTTACGACTCCTGTCGCTGAAGGCGAAGAGAAACTAAATGCGGTAATTGCTTTGGCAGGATTTAATTCTACATTCACAGTAACAGTATATGTCTGGGTCGTTCCATTACCGGCTGTGACCGTATAAGTCACAGGATTTGTGAAATCTTGAGCTACACCGCTTAGAGGACTGACCGTCGCCTGAGAAGAAACTGCTATAGTCGGAACCAAGGCGGTAACATCCGTGCCATAAGGTACGTTAAGTGTTATGGTATTCATTTCTCCTTCATTTATGGTTCCTGTCGCTGAAGGCGAAGAGAAATTAAATGAAGTGATAGCTTTTTCAGAACTGACAAGAGTGCTCATCCCGGCATCTATGTACCATGGATCAAATGTAACGTCACCAGTAATCTTAGGTTCGATATCCGCTTTCACTGCTGTACCCCACCAGTTGTTTGTGGCATCTAATGTTGTAGTTGTATTGTTTGTAAGACTATAGCCACCAGCAGTTCTAACAAGTTTATTGTTATGAATAATTGCATTTGTAACTGTTCCGTTAATTTTATTACGAATTCTTAACGCTGTATCAGGAAGTGAAGGCACTGTTGGAGAGACTGGGCCATAAATACTTACATCGTTATTTAAAATGCGTACATCATCTAGATTGCTGCTAGGCACTTCCTCAGTGGAGGATTGTACATTTATACCAGCAAAATCAAATTGTCCACGAATGTTGTTTCGTTG
>DAHVYC010000026.1 GCA_027327845.1 Candidatus Nomurabacteria bacterium | reverse complement strand
TCTTGTAATAGGGTATTTAGCGGGTTGGATTTTGGAGTTTTCATATAGGTCCTACGAGAGTAAAAAATTTATTAAACCTTTATTTATAGATTGCCAAATGTATGCCTTGATCGGAGCTTTTTTATATGTACTTTATTTCTGGGATATTTTTATGATTTATAAAATCATACTGATAATCTTTTTCACGACTTATATAGAATTCTTAACAGGCTACCTTGCCTTAAAATTCAAAAAAGTCCGCCTATGGGATTACTCCGAAGAGTTTATGAATTACGAAGGTTTGATATGTCCGCGTTTCTCATTTTATTGGCTGGTGATTTCTCTTTTGTGCTATTATTTTTTGATTCCTTTGATTTCTCTACTTTAGTTTACTAGGATTTTGTTAAAAGTTTGCCAGGGGATATAACCCTGTAGTAGAACTTTGTGATGTGTGAAGCACGTGCCGAAGGAGCTTCACAAAGTTTCACTACGGGGTATAATCGGGGAATGGATCCCGTTAGAAATAGGGAATCTTTAGATTCCCGTCTAGCTGACGGATCTATTTATCAGCTTAATTTCTAACGGGATGGAACCGCTGGCATCTAAAATAAGGCCTAAGAATCTAAAAGAATTCATAGGGCAGGAACATTTGACTGGTAAAGGCAAACCTATTGCCGTGGCTATAGAGAAAAAACATCTTTTTTCTTTCATTTTCTGGGGTCCGCCCGGAGTGGGGAAAACTACCTTGGCGAAGATTTATGCCAAGGCTTTAAATGCTGATTATCACGAGCTGTCTGCGGTATCGGCCGGGAAAGACGATATTAAAAAAATTCTGGAAGAAAGTGGTACTTTATTGGGCCCGAAAATTCTATTTTTGGATGAAATTCATAGATTCAACAAAGCTCAGCAAGATTTCCTCCTGCCTTATGTCGAATCCGGAAGACTTGCTTTAATAGGGGCTACCACCGAGAACCCTAGTTTTGAGGTTATCCCGGCGCTTCTGTCCCGCATGCGGGTTTTTGTGATGAATGAACTTTCGGAAAAGGAAATGGAGAAGATCATAAAACGAACCGGGTATAAATTGAAAAAAGACGCGGTCGATTGGCTTATACAAATGGCAAACGGTGATGCTCGTCAAGCGATAGCCATGTTAGAAAACACCGCTTCTCTCTATAAAAAAATAAATCTCGATAATTTAAAAAATACTCTGCAGTCTAAATTTTTGCGTTATGATAAACAAGGCGAAGAACACTACGATACCATCAGCGCTTTTATAAAAAGCATGCGTGCTTCACAGCCCGATGCCGCTCTTTATTATATGTGTCGGATGTTGGAAGCCGGGGAAGATCCTAAATTCATTGCTCGCCGTATGGTGGTGTTTGCTTCTGAAGATATAGGCCTGGTTCAGCCGACGGCGCTTGTAGTCGCAAATGCCGTATTCCAGGCGGTAGATACTATAGGTATGCCGGAATGCGCGGAGAATTTAGCACACGGAGTTGTTTATCTTTCCCAGGCAAAGAAAGACAGAAGAGCATATGATGCTTATCTTCTTGCCAGAGAAGATGCGAAAAAATACGGTAACCTACCGATACCGATGAGCATAAGAAATGCCCCGACCAAGCTTATGAAAGATCTGGGATATGGCAAAGATTATGAAAAGTATCCTAAGGAAAGTTTATTGCCGGATAAATTGAAAAATAAGAAATATCTTAAAAAATAAAGGTATATGCTATAATTTTATTATGAATATGTTTAAGAAATTAAAGATCAAAAGGCGGTTGATTGCCATGCTTGCTGGCTGGCATTTTTTCGGCAATCCTTCTAAAAAATTGAAAATAATAGGAGTTACTGGCACCAACGGCAAGACGACAGTAGCCACACTTTTATATAAGATAGCTACCGCGCTGGGATATAAATCTGGATTAATCAGTACTGTAAATATAATAATCGGAGATGAAAAAAATATTATTCCCCATGATGAAAAATCACCGAGTACCACCCCTGATCCTGTTTTTTTGTATAAATTATTGAACAGAATGGTAGAAGAAGGATGTAAATATGCATTTATGGAAGTGTCTTCACACGCCTTGGAGCAGAAAAGGGTAGCGGGGATTTTGTTTGCCGGAGGTATTTTCACCAATCTCACTCACGACCATTTGGATTATCATAAAAATATAGAAAATTATTTCAAAGCAAAAAAGAAATTTTTTGAGATACTTCCAAGAAGTTCTTTCGCTCTTTCAAATATAGATGATGACTACGGTCTTGCTATGATAGAGAACATAAAAGCGGAAAAGTTCTTCTATGGTTTTGGAGAAGATACAGAAATGGTGGATTTCTACGGGAAAATACTAAAGCTGGATTTTTCCGGCCTGGAATTGGATTTCAATGGAGAAAAAATAAAATCGAAACTGCTTGGCAGATTTAATGCCTATAACCTTCTTTCGATTTGGGCTACTGCCAGACTTCTCAATTTCGATATGAAAAAGGTAAACAAAATTTTAGAAGAAATAAAACCGCCACACGGACGATTTGAATATTTCATGGCTGGGAATAGGGTTTCAGTGATAGTGGATTATGCACATAGTCCGGATGCTCTAGAGAAAGTATTGTCTACGGTAAGAGAAATTATCCCGACCAAAGTCGGGACTCCGACAGGGGTCGGAGAACCCGCAACAGGGAGAATAATTTCTGTGTTTGGTTGTGGAGGAGATCGTGATCAAGCGAAAAGGCCTAAAATGGGAAAAATAGGAGCAAGTTTATCTGATGTAGCAATATTTACCTCCGATAATCCAAGGAACGAAGACCCTGACAAGATAATAGAGCAAATGCAGGATAACTTGGATGAAGAAGAATCGAATAAAGTCATAACAATATCCGATCGTCGACTTGCCATAAAAGAAGCCGCGGAAATGGCCAAGCCAGGAGATATTATTCTTTGCGCCGGGAAGGGGCATGAAGATTATCAGGAAATAAAAGGTGTAAAAAGTCATTTTGACGATTTTGAAGAATTTAAAAAAGTTTTAAAATGAAGACAGAAACACGGCAATGTGAAAAATGTAAAGAAGATTTTGTACTAGAACAAAACGATTTTTCTTTTTACGAAAAGATGCAAGTGCCATCACCAAAAATCTGTCCCGAATGTAGATTTAAAAGACGAGCAATGTGGAGAAATGAAATAACACTCTATTCTGGCCGCAGTTGTGGTTTATGTGGGAAAAAAGTTATTTCCATTTATAATCCAAAATCTCCATACGTTACCTATTGTTATGATTGCTTTTGCTCGGACAAATGGGATGCTAGAAATTTTTCCATAGAATACAACCCTAAGAGGCCCTTTTTCGATCAAATGAAAGAACTTTTAGAAAAAGTTCCAAAAAATTGTCTGGGAATTTCTTCCGGCGATGGTCCAAACTTAAATAGCGAATATGTAAATATGGCTGGTGGTTGTAAAAATTGCTATTTGGTGTTTAATACTAGCCCAGCTGAAGATTTGCTTTATTCTAGGGGTATAAAAAATGGTAAAGATTCTTCCGATTTGTATTTTGGAATTGATCCGGAGCGTTGCTATGAAGGAATAAATGTTCAGCAATCGGCTGGGGTAGTTTGGGGTAAAAACGTATCTGGCTGTGTTGATTCCTATTTTATTTTAAACGGCAGCGGGCTAACTAATTGTTTTGGCTGTGTAAATTTACGAGGGAAAAATAATTGTTGGTTTAATGAACAGTTAACCCATGAGGAATATATTAAAAAACTTAACGAAGTTATAGGAAGTTATTCTAAAATGGAAGAAATGCGCGAGAAATTTGAAAAATTCAGTTTGCAATTTCCTAGGCGAGAAAATAATAATTTAAAGACAGAAAATTCTATCGGCGATTATCTTTCAGAATGTAAAAATGTCAAAAACTCTTTTGAGGTTGCCAGATCTGAAAATTGCCGTTATCTTTTTTCTTCAAAAGTTATAAAAGATTCTTTAGGGACCACTGGCTATGGAACCAATTCTGAAAATTTACTGGAAAGTGTGGCTACCGGGTATTCTAGTAATGTCATTGGAACTTTTTGGGCGGAAAATTGTCAAAATATAATGTATAGTTTTGATCCGAGAGACTGCACCGAATGTATTGGCTGTGATGCCCTAAAAAATGGCAAATATGCAATTTTAAACAAAGAATACCCAAAAGAAGAGTACGAAAAAATAAAAACTCACATAATAAAAGAACTTACCGATCTTGGGATTCATGGATTGATAATGCCGACCGAAATTGCTCCATTTGCCTACAACGAAACGATTGCCATAGACAACATGCCACTAACTAAAGAAGAAGCCCTGGCTCAGGGTTATAGATGGGAAAAAGATATTCAAATGACCACAGGCAAAGAAACTATACAGCCAGAAGAGATTCCTGATCACATAAAAGATGTTTCAGGTTCAATAACTCAGGAAATATTAAAATGCATAAATTGCAAGCGAAATTACAAAATTATAGAAAATGAATTTCTTTTTTATAAAAAAATGCATTTGCCGATTCCAAGAAAATGTTTCTATTGTCGGCACCGGGATCGTGTAAGGAGACGAGGACCCTATAAATTTTGGGATCGCACTTGCGATTTTTGCCAAAAAGCGATAAAGACAAATTATCCTCCCGACAGTCCAGAAATTGTCTATTGTGAAGAATGCTATAAAAGAGAAGTAATTTAGTATGAAAAATTTAAAGAAACAATTTCAAGGGAAGAAAATAACCGTGATGGGGCTCGGGCTATTAGGAAGAGGGCTAGGGGTGGCAAAATTCTTGGCAGAATGCGGAACAAATTTAATCGTGACTGATTTGAAATCCTCAACTGCGCTCAGGTCGTCGATCAAAGAGCTTCGAACCTACAAAAATATCACTTATAGGTTGGGAGAACATAAAATAGAGGATTTTAGAAATCGAGACATGATTATCAAATCTGCCGGGGTACCGCTCAATTCTCCTTACATAAAAGAGGCAAAGAAAAATAAAATTCCAATTGAGATGGACGTCTCTTTGTTTACCAAACTTGCACCGGAAGTGAAAATTGTCGGGGTAACGGGGACTAGAGGAAAATCAATGACCACAGCACTCATTTATGAAATCTTGAAACAAAACGAGAAATGGTTAAAGAGAAATGTGTACATTGGTGGAAATGTTCGTGGGGTGGCAACCCTTCCACTCCTTAAAAAAGTAGAGAAAGGTGATATTTTAGTATGTGAATTGGATTCTTGGCAGTTACAAGGATTTGGCGACGCAAAAATATCCCCGCAGATTTCCATATTTACTTCTTTTATGCCGGATCATATGAATTATTATCATAATTCTATGAAAAAATATTTCGAAGACAAAGCAAATATTTTCAAATATCAGAAAAAGAATGATATTTTGATAATTCGGCCAGATATAAAAAAAATCATAAAAAAATCTAATGTAAAAGGAAAATTAATCATAGTAAATGCGAAAAATGTAGATAAATATGGCCTTGTTATACCGGGGAAATTTCAGAAAGAAAATTTAGCTTGTGCCATAGAAGTAGCTAAACGGTTTAATATTTCAGATAGCAAAATAATTCAAGCCCTCAAAAATTTTAAAGGCCTGGAAGGCAGATTGCAGTACGTAAAAACTGTCAGAGGTGTGAAGATTTATAATGACAATAACGCGACTACTCCGGAAGCTACTATGGCAGGTATCGAAGCTTTATCTGTTTCTGCAAAACCCTATAAGGAAAAAATAGTTTTGATATGTGGAGGGGCGGATAAGGATTTACCACTGAATGATTTTGTAAAAGTAATAAATAAATATTGCAAAGCTGTTATAATGATTCCAGGTACGGGTACGGATAAGTTAGTTTCTGGCGCTAGAGTTCTAGTATATAGTAAATATGTAAGAGATTTAAAAGAAGCCGTAAAAGAGGCCGTAAAACAATCAAAAAAAGGCGACATTATACTATTTTCTCCAGCTTTTGCCTCTTTTGGGCAATTCAATAATGAATATGAGAGGAACGATTTGTTTATGAAAATTGTTAAGAAATTGAAATAAGTTTATGAAGATTGAAAAACAACTGGTAAAATTTCTGACAGATACGCAAAAGAATGGGTATGCTGATAAGTTGGTAAAAAAAATAAAGGAAAAAGATAGTTCAAAAACTATAAAATTTAAGAACGGGGATTGGGAGTTTAACGATAATTATTTTGGTGGAGAACCGTTCGCTGGTAGGGAAGTTGTCTTTTTCAAGAAGAAGCCGGTTTATATTACTGTCTATTATGGATTTGTAGATAAATCATTTAAAGATTTTAAAAAAGTCTACGAATTCCTAAAGAAAGCTTTATCTGTAAAAAAAGAAAATAATTTAATACGTCGAGGCCCTACAAGATTTAAAGAAGGTGATTTTACTTATATTAATAAATTTAAAGGCAAAATCATTAATTTTTCTGGAGAAGAATTTATTTATTTTTTTGGTAAAAAAATATACAAGGCGGTATATGCTGGGGGTTTAGTAGATCAAAGAAAAGAAAAAAATGACTAACTTAGATTTATCAAAAATTAATAATTTTAATATCAAAGTATACACTGATTCTTTAAATTGCGAAGAGGGTGTTTTAACACCTGTCCAAATTCACGGCCCTAATATTATAGAAGTGGTTTCTGGAGATGAAAACTTAAATAACTGCGACGCCTTACTGACTTCCAATAGTAAATTTAAACTGGGGATTAAAACCGCAGATTGCGCTTCTGTTTGCCTGGGTGATGGAGAAAGAATTGGTATAATCCATATTGGTTGGCGTGGGTTAGTGTCAGGAGTTTATGAAAAAGCAGAAAAGTTATTTAAAAAAGAGAATTTAGAGGTATTTGTTGGTCCCTTTTTGCGTAGTTTTGAGATACAAAAGGATTTCTGTTTTGATCAAATATTTGCTAAATTTGGTGATAGGTTCTTTGTTTATAAAGGAGATAAGATTATCTTTGATTTTAAGTCAGCCTTACAATCTATTTTGCCATTAAATACATTTTTTGATGTACGAGATACAAAATCAGATTTATCTTTACCAAGTAATAGGAGAGACAATACAACTAAACGACTTTTAACAGTTATTAGTTTTAAATAATTTTATGAAAAATAAAAGACAAATAATTTTTATAGGAGGAGGGGAAAGTTTTGAGAAAAAAGAGGATTTCTATCAATATATTAAAACAGTCGATCTGGATTTTTTCAAACAGAGAAACAGCTCTTTCAAAAAATTGCGGCCCATCTGGGCCTGGAACAGAAATCCGATCTCCCTTTGCAATTTTCCCGTCATCCTTTTGTTTACCTGGTCGAAGCTGCC
>DAHVYC010000025.1 GCA_027327845.1 Candidatus Nomurabacteria bacterium | reverse complement strand
ATCATAATCAATTTCACCCGTGTCTGGATTCTTCATTTTATATGTTACAAATTTATAAATCTTCGCCGGCAAGGTCATAGGATGTCCGTGAGTCAGATGTCCTCCATGAGAAAGATCCATACCGAGCACAGTATCTCCAGGATTTAATAAAGCCGAATAAACGGCCAGGTTTGCCGGCGCGCCGGAATGCGGTTGGACATTGGCAAATTTACATTTAAAAAGCTTACAGGCGCGCTCTATAGCCAGGCGTTCTACTTGGTCGGTAAAATCCTGCCCTCCATAATACCTCTTGCCTGGATAACCCTCCGAATATTTGTTGGTAAAAACCGAACCATTAGCCAAGAGAACATCTTCCGAAACATAATTTTCCGAGGGTATGAGTTCAAGACCTTCTGCCTGTCTTTTAGCCTCGCTTTTAATCAATTTTTCAACTTGTTTATCTCGCATGATCCAATTCTAGCACATTTTAAAATTATTGTGCCGGATAGATCCGTTCTTAAAATATCCGCCCCAGATGAACGGAGTAAATCCAGGACTTCTTTATGCGGATGACCATATTTATTGTCTTTGCCGTCAGAAATTAAAGCCAAAGAAGGAGAAACGGCCCTTACAAATAAAGGCGAGGAAGAGGAACGTGAACCATGGTGTCCAACTTTTAAAATACTGCTTCGGAGATTGTTTCCGTTGTTTTCCGCAAGAATTATCTTTTCCGTTTTTATGGAAGCGTCACCGGTAAGCATGACGGAAGTCTTCCCATAAGATAAACGGGCGACCGTGGATCCATCATTTGTCGCCCAAGAAGATACATCACGATCCGGAAACAAAATATCGATAAAAGTGCCACCTCCCATATCTATCTTCATTCCCTTCCGAAGAAGAATGTCGGGAATATTTTTATTAGTTATCTCATCCTTCAAGCTGGAATATGTTTTTGAGTCGGTGAGAGTGCCCGGTTCCAGCAAACTCCCGACTTTATAATTCGAGAGAACATCGAGAAAACCGGCGATATGATCTTGATCGGGATTGGTTATAAGTATCGCATCTAAATTTCTATCAAAAGGAGACATCACCAGGGGAAGCTCTCCCAAAATTTTCTTTTTCGGCCCTCCATCCACTAAAAGCTTTGAACCGGTCGGAGACTCTATAAAAAGAGCATCTCCTTGTCCGACATTGAGCATAGCGAAAGTAAAACCTCGATGAGAATCCTGCCAGTCGGAATAGAAAAGAAAAAAATCCGCAATTAAAAGCAAAAATACCGCCAGGAATAAGGTGTGTTTCCTCCTGTTTTCTAACATGCTATAATATTAACATGAATTAATCTCCATAATAATTATTGGTTTAACATTAAAAAAATTATGAAAAAATTTGAAGAAAAAAAATTTAAAATAGGTGAATTAAGAGGTATTTCGGCAAAAAATATAGAAGAGCATTTAAAGCTATACGCAGGTTATGTGAAAAACAGCAACTTGGCTATAGAGAAGATAGGTGAATATATGGCTGATCCGGAAAAAAATGCCTACGTTATAGGAGAATTGCAAAGGAGGTTGAGCTTTGAATGGAATGGAATGAGAAATCATGAATATTATTTCGGATCTCTTGAGGGAGGGGCAAAACCTCTACCGGAAAATTCCGAACTTAAAAAAGCTATAGAAAAACAAGCGCCTTCATTTGATATATGGCTTTCTGCTTTCAAGGGCGTCGCTATGACCCGCGGTATCGGATGGGCAGTCTTAGGTTGGGATAAAGAAATGAAACAATTGATGCATATATGGATAGATGAACAGCATTTGGGACAGTTAAACGGCGTCAATTGGATACTGGGCATCGATATGTGGGAGCATGCTTACGTCTACGACTACCCGACTTCGGAGAAGAAGAAATATATTGAGGCATTTTTTGAAAACCTTAATTGGGAGGTTATAGAAGAAAATTTCAAAAAGGCTCAGTAAAAAAACTATTAATACTTCTCCCAAAAATCTTATATATAAAATAAGCATAAATCAAAAGTACAAAAACAAGCGGAAATGATTTTACAGAAATTGAAGAAAAAGGTATAGAAGCTAAAAAATTTATCATCGAAAGCTCATAATGAAGAAAAAGATATGAAATAAATCCAAGGGGTACAGAAAGTACATGAGAAAATATTCCGGCAAATCCTGTAACAAATCCAAGAATCATAGTAAACGGTATAAAAGGCAATATTACGGCATTTGTCGGCAAGGCGACTAGCGAGAGATTGCCCATTTCATATAAAATAAAAGGTAAAACAAATATATAAGCGGCGAAGGTCACTGAAATAATGCTTCGCAGTTCGAAACGATTCGGAATCCAGAGAAAATATTTTTCCATTTTTGGAGCTAGATATATCACGGCTATAGTAGCGATAAAAGAAAGTTCAAAAGAAACATCAAAATAAAGTACAGACGGATTAACGGCGATCATAATTACTCCTGCAAGAGCCAGCGCCCTGCCGACATCATATCCTCTGCCTGCGATCCTAGAAAACAAAGCAATGCTTGCCATTATACCGGCTCGTATGGCCGTCGAGGACATACCTGTCATCAGCACAAAAAGTAAAATCACGATTATCCCCGCGCTTGCTCCGGCTTGATACGGTAAAAAGGAGAGCATCTTCATTATCCACTCGGCAACTATCGTAACATTATAACCGGATAGAGCCACTATATGTATCGTCCCAGTATTTATGAAATTCTGTCTTAAAGATTCATCGAAGGATGATTTTTCCCCCAAAATAAGCCCTTGCATGAGCAAGGATTCGGGCGACCTTATGGCCAAATTCAATTTTTCTAAAAATTTTTCTTTAGCATAGAAAAGCGCATTTTTTACGGGGTTGCCTTTCCCGCGAGAGATTATCTCTACTTTCGGATATCCCATTGTGTAAAATATCCCGTCTTTTTTTAAATAATTTATATAATCAAATTCTTTACCTTGCTCGGTAATAAAATTCTCCGGTTTCTCAAGCGCGCCAACCACCTTTATATAGTCTCCATATTTCAAGACTTCATCTGTATCTGCATTAACTAAAATATTAATTTTGTATTTATTTACCTCGGTTTCCAAGATAAATTTCTGACTGCTTTGCCCCATATCCGGTTCGTTTATTACTTCCCCGGAAAGAGAAACTTTGCTTCCACCGAGTATAGAGATTTCCGCGGAGGAAGGCAGCCTAGGAGCACTGGCTTCCGCCATGGAAAATCTCACTATACCCAGACAAAGCGCCAGGGTAAAAATGCTTCCTATTATTCCCCATCTGTTTTTAGAAATAAAAATGAAAAATATCGTGCAAAAGAAGAATATAAATCCGAAAAGGACTCCGAAATACAAACTTATCGGAAAGATAGAAGATAAAAATACTCCAGTGGCAAAACCGAAACAAACTGCATAAAAAATTCTGCTTTGCATTTGTCTTTAACTAAACAATAAATTGTCACCCATTCTGGAACTTTGTCTTGTTTCCGTCAGCAAAAGAAGTCGCTATCTCGTCCGCACGTTCATTCCATTTATCTCCGGCGTGTCCTTCAACATAAGCCCAGCTGATTTTGAATTTCTGGGATAAATCAAATAATTCTTCCCAAAGTTCTTTGTTTAAAACAGGTTTCTTTGCGGCATTTCTCCAATTATTTTTCTGCCATCCAAAAATCCATTCGGTAATTCCTAAAACCACGTATTTCGAGTCGGAAAAAATTTGCACAGGCATCATTTTTTTATTTTTCAAAAGATATTTCAGGGCCTCTATGGGAGCTGACAATTCCATTTGATTATTGGTGGCATGAGGAGAAGATCCACCCATTTCAAAAACATCTTTCCCGTTTATTAAAACAGCCGCCCACCCAGCCGGACCCGGGTTTCCCCTTGCTGCACCGTCAGTGTAAATTATTATTTTTTTTGTATTCATACTCATTCTAAATTTTAGCAAACAATTTTTATATTATATCAACTACTCGCAACCTTAGCTCTTCTTTCCTGCCAAATCTGGAAAGGTCGAAGTTGGCTAAAAGATTTATCTTTCTTCCCTCTTCTAAAATCGCCCCAAAGGAATCTACACTTGAAAAAAAAGAAACAGCTTTTACTTTTTGTCCGCTTGCGTCAGAGAGAGTCAATTCCAAATGTTCCCCGGATCCGTTTTTACCGAATTTTTTTATTTTTTCTATATTAACCCCTTCGAAAAAGACAGTGGGTTTCTCGTTTTCCAGTCCGAAAGGAGCCATCTTCTCCAGTTCTTTCCAATTTTTCATATTTACCCCGTCTAAGCCAAGTTTTATATCGTAGGCGATTTCGTCTCTGGTCATTTCCCGTTTTACTTTCCTGTATGATAAAGAAAGCGTCTCCTCCAAGAAATGTATCTTATCGCTCTGAACGGTAAAACCTCCCGCCATCTCATGCCCGCCGAAATCCGAGAAGAATTCACTGGCCTCCGTCATAAGTTCCACCAGGGAAACAGAACCATCTGATCTGCAAGATCCTTTAATAAGATCATTCTCATCTTTCCCCCATACAAAAACCGGCTTTTGATGTTCTCCGGAGAGCTTCCCGGCGACAAGCCCCAGCACTCCGACTTTCCATTTCGGATTTCCTACCACTATCACTTCTCTCAATTCCCTTTTCTCGATATTTTTATTGACTTCTCTCATTATCCCCGCGACCATCGTCTTCCTGTCATCGTTTATTTTAGATAAGTGCCCGGCAATTGCTCCTGCTTCCGCTTCATCTTCGGTGGAGAGAAGTTCATACGCTTTCATGGGATCATCCATCCTGGAAGCTGCGTTAAGCCTGGGGGTGACCATAAATCCTATATCATCTTCTGTTATAAATTTCTGTTCGATATTCATCTTGGAGAGTAATTTTTGCAATCCCGGACGAGGAGATTTTCTCAAAACCTTCATGCCAAAATAAGCGATCGCTCTGTTTTCTCCTATAAGCGGAACCACGTCAGATAATGTGGCAAGTCCGGCCATATCAAGCCCCCATTTCTCCCAACCTTCCTTTATTTTGTAATATTCACCGTATTTCTTTACAAAACCTTGGACAAATTTGAATATCACCCCCGCTCCACAAAGCATTTTCTCCGGATATCCATCTGTTTTAGGATTTAAAATCGCGTAGGCCTTCGGTAGAGAAAATTTAGGGAGCCGTGGGTCCCCTGGATTTATGTCTCCGAGGGCGAAGGCGGAAAAATTTTCTGCATTCCGAATTTTCTCTGTGATAGGTAAATGATGGTCCGTAATTATTACATCGATTCCATCTACCTGCGCTTGCGCCACTTCTTCTATGGCAGTGATGCCAAGGTCGATAGTTATGAGCAATTTCACGCCTCTTTTGGTGAAATCTTCCAAGGCAGACATATTGAGTCCATAACCTTCCCCATTGCGATTCGGAATATACACTTCGTAATTCTTATAACCAATTTTCTTAAACAAATCCTCTAAGATTACCGCCCCCGGTATTCCATCGCAATCATAATCTGCATATATCATTGTTTTTTCACCGTTTTCAACGACTTCAAACAATTTCACGCAAGCTTTTTCCATGTCTCTCATTAGAAACGGATCGTGAAGATCTCTCTCATAATCGGGATTAAGAAAAATATCCGCTTCTTCCGCGGTTTTTATGCCTCTTTTTTCCAAAATTATACGGAGTAGCTCATTGTATTTTTGCATAGAATAAATTCTAGCATAATATGGTAAAATATACCTTATGGAAAAAGATTGTCTTTTTTGTAAAATTGCAGGGGGAGAAATTCCGTCGAGAAAAGTTTATGAGGATGAAATGTCGCTCGCTTTTTTGGATATTAATCCGGTGAACCCCGGGCATACCCTCATAATTCCTAAAAAACATTTTGAAAATATCTACGATCTGAACGAGGAAATAGCCGCACATCTTATGAAAGTAGCAAAAAAGATAAGCATTGCTTTGAAGAAAACTGGAGTAGATGGAATAAATATCACCATGAATAATGAAAAGGACGCCGGACAGGTAATTTTCCATTCCCATATCCATATAATGCCGAGAATCAAGGGAGATAATCTGCCAATGTGGCCAGGTAAAAAACTAAAAGACGAAGAATTGGACGAAATGGCCAAAAAAATCAGTTCAGGGCTTGCCCGTACGTAATTTTAGCGGGTTAGGGCTTTGATCCCTGGAAGTGTCCCTTCTACTAGAAAATCCAAGGTAGCCCCTCCTCCAGTTGAAACAAACAAATTAGGTTTTAGCTTATAGTTTCTAGGTTCTAGAAATTTTTTCGGCACTAAACTAGTCAAATCTCCTCCGCCGATTACTATCTCTTTTCCTTTCTGTTCCAAAAGAAAATTCATGGTCCTTTTAGTCGCCTTTGCCCCGCCATTTTCGTATCTGCCCAAGGGCCCGTTCCAAAGAATCAGCTTGGATTTTTTGATTAATTCTTCCAGATTTTTCACGGATTCATCACCAACGTCCAAAATAGTTTCACTCTTCTTTATTTCATTTATTTTTTTCAATGACACACTTTTCGCACCTGCGGAGATTGTGTCATTCTCAATAAGGACGTCAGTCGGTAAAATTAGCTTAATGTTATTTAAAATAAACTTAATATCACATCCAGCATTTTCCAAGAGTGATTTACCTATTTCGTAACCTTTCTCTTTTAAGAATATATTTACCAACGAACCACCAACAAAAACATGGTCTGCCAGCCTCAAATATTTTTTTATCAACGGTAATTTAGTGGCAAATTTAGCACCACCAGCTATATATAGGAAGGGGTGTTTCGGGTTTTTAAAAACCTTAGATAAATTCTTTATTTCGGCTTCCAGTTGAAACCCGGCATAGCTGGGTAAATATTTAGGCAATCCCACCACGGAAGCATGTTTTCTATGTGATACAGAGAAAGCTTCATTGACATATATGTCTCCTAAACTGGCGAGTCTCTTGGCAAACCTTAGATCATTCTTTTCTTCCCCTGGAAATTTTCTTATATTTTCAAAGAAATATATATCGGGATTATGTTTTCCGGCATATTCCCTTCCGCTTTTTCGTCCCTGCGCCCTTCCCCTCGGCAAGCTCGGGGTGGGACCCTCGGGAAGCTCAAAAGTGGAAGAGAACATGCCTACAGAAAATCCAGAAATCTTAGAGAAATGTCTGATAATTGGCGCCAAGCTCTCACTCCCATCTTTACCCAAGTGAGTTATTAATATTATTTTCGCACCCCTTTTTTCTAAAAATTTTATAGTTGGCAACGCTTTCCTGATCCGAAAATCATCTAGGATTTTCCCGTTTTTTATGGGCACATTGAAATCCACCCGAAGTAGGACAGTTTTACCTTTTAAATTTTTCAGTTGTTTTATTGATTTCATAATACAGGCTTTCGGCTCTGAGAGCCTCAGGCTCGAAGAGAAATTTTAAGCTTCAAAATTTCCGTACCGGCAAAAAGATCAACCTTTACTTTCCCCAGCAATTTGGATTATTTTATT
>DAHVYC010000024.1 GCA_027327845.1 Candidatus Nomurabacteria bacterium | reverse complement strand
ACTGTCATAGTGCCTGGCATGCTTGATATTGAGCAGTTTGCAAGATCTTGGGAGGCAAAGCTGACCGAAATGTTTGAGAGCAGCGGATAAACGACAGAATGCGTATTGCGGAGAAACTGCAAAGTGACATTGATGATTACAAAGAGATTAAAATGTTAAGTCAAAGTCAACTCGAAGCTGCAGCTGTGTATTTTGGCAAGATTACGGAAAAAGATACTAAAAAAGCATTCTGGAAAGGAGCATTACTAAATTTTACTTTTTTTATATTTGGTGCTTTAATGACACTGTATAGTTCGGACATTGTAGAATTTCTAAGATAATAAACATAACGAACAAGGAGTTCCCCTATGAAAATCTACTCAACCCCCATCTCTGTCTTAGCCCACTTCGACACAAACGGAAAGCCTCGTCCATACCGCATCACTCTCGACGGCAAGGAACTCAAGATCGAACAGGTTATCTCGATGACTGAAGAAAAACTCGCTGGTAATCGTATGTTTATTTTCCGCTGTCAGTCAGAGATTAACGGCGAGCTCAGGATCTTCGAGATTAAGTTCGAACTTAATACCTGCAAATGGTTTCTATGGAAGATGTAACGTATTAGACAGCCTAGACATAGTATGTACAGAGGAAGTTGTTGAAGGTCATTCTCAGGAATTTTTACTGGTTGCCACAGTGAAAGGAGAGCTTTATCGGCTCTCCTTTTTGGTTTTTATTTCGCGGACTGACTTCTCAATCTCTCTGACAGACTCTAGCAATCTTGCATTTGCCTCGCGTACTCCGTTAGAGACTGCAGTTTTAATTATGTAGTAGAGAAGGACAATTGATAGGAACCAAAGGAGAACGAAGAGGGCAGTTTTTGCAGTTATCAACTCCATAAAATCAATCCTTCCTAGAAAGATAGCCCTCGGCTGTGGTGCCGGGGGCCGTTTCTACTTTTAGTGCATAGGGTATTTTTTATTATAATCCTGTTGCAGTAACCCCAAACTCTGCTTGTTCCTGTGTAAATCCATCATATTTTAGTTGATCAATTAGCCCTTTCCTTGAGAATGAAGTATAGTTCAGGTAACTCTTTGCTTTCGCAACGGCTTGTTGCATCCAGTCACCCCCACTATTATCAACCCCATACGTTGCGTCCTCGGTGGTAAACCCTTCATATTTCAGTTGCTTAATTAGACCATCTCTCGAAAAAGAAGTATAACCTAAATAGCCCTTAGCCTTAGCGACGGCTTGTTTTTGGCTTACTGTCACTGTCGGTGTTACAACCTTAGTCGTTGGCTCAGGTGTTGAGGTAGGAGCAGGAGATACAACTTGGGGTGCTGCGGATTTCGTTTCCTGTTTTGCCGTTGGGGCAGGCGTTTGAGTTGGAGTAGGAGTGGGGTTGACGACCGGAGTTGGCGTAGGAGTGGTAACCGGAGCATGGGCGGGAGCTGGTGCGGTAGCGGCTGTTGGAGTCGTGGGCTTATCACTATCCGGGATCATCCAGCCTAACACTACCAAGATCCCGAAGCCGATGAGTATCTTTTTGCCCCATCCCATTTTAAATTTAGCCCCACAGCTAGGGCAGACCTTCGCGAGTTTGACTGATTCCGCACCACATTTTTTACAGTTTTTTGTTTTTACCTCGTTTGACATTTCATTTCCTCCCTCGATTTTGTAATAAAAGTAATTCAATTCTGACAAGTGTTTTCCTGCTTTTCGACAGGATTAATGGTTTTGCGACTATTACCATAAGTGATGTTGGTGAACAATAGAATCAAACGGTTGATGCACTTCGAATCGTCTTGGTCCGGACAGTTCAGCCTGAACATCTTGAGATATTTGATTATCAAACTTATCCCATCGTCTTAATTCTTCTTTGCGTTCCTTTTTTATTTGATCATAAAGTGGTTTCATGACGAGATTTAGTATTCCATACGTGGCTTTGGTTGTTGTCTTTGCTAGTTTACTCATGGCTACCCCCTTAATAATCCATAAACATCTTTCTTGACCTCATCAATACTGGCTATAACGAAGTCTAGGTCGCTATTAAATGATAGATCATAGTCAGTGACAATTAAGATAGTGGGGAAGATGGCTGCATTACCCTTAATAACAGACCACTCTTCATTAACCCAATCGGCATCATAAATAGACTTATATACTTCGTCCTTATTGAACCTCCTGGACGGATCACGCTCGACCTCTACGAATGCAACCTTTCGGATCTTCTGGACTTGATCGTATATGTTTACCATAGCATCAGCTATTGCTTTGCCTCCAAGGATGGAATAGGACCATTTCCATTCAATCCGATACCTAGATCCCTTTTGGGAGAGGAGGGAGCAGTAAACTTCATTGATTAATAACGTGTGTTCCATATGCTTGGGCTTATCTACAAAATAGACTGTAGGTAGTTGTGGTGCATAAACCTTTTTATTTATTTTCTCCGCCCTATAAAGCCTTCTCAGGACGCTCTGAGCTATCCTTTTGGACGACTTCCTATTAGTAATGAGTATTTGTTCCACTTGTCTCCTGGTGAACGCTCTGCCTTCCTTTATGAGCCTCACAACATGCTCATCCCTACTAGTACCAAAGGCGTAATTATTCTCGCCTATGAAGCGTTCAATCCCTGCGTTCATCCCTTCGTTCACTCCTTCGTGAGTCCTTCGCCTCCAGTGATTGTCTTTGACGTTTTTATTAGCTTGAGACCTGGTTTTGTTTCCCTTGATTTTCCGCTAACTCTGCAATCCTCTACTATTTTTTCTTTATTTTGGTTTATATGCTTTTCGGCTGGAGCTTTTGAAACCTTAACAATCCTGGCGGCTTGTGCCTTTTGTGGTTTTTGATAGGCCGACATGATGCCCTTAATCATCTTGTTATCAATAAACGGAACCTGAATAAGTACCTGATCCTTGAACGAGAATAACGCTCGGCCCTCTACGTCTGGATCTATCATGCTGGCCGCTTTATAATCTTCTTCATCTTCTCCGAGCAGGACCCGAGCTGACACAGCATTGCACCGGAAAGCGACTGCAGCGCTAAAGTTATTCTTCATGGTCCCGCTGACTAGATTAGCGGTCGGCCTGTGGCAAGAGATAATAACATGAACCCCCGATCCCCTAGCTTCCCCGGTAACCTTTGTCATTTTCTCACGAGCAACCTTAAACTCCTTTCCTTCTATTTTCGTCATCTCATCAACATAAACAACGATGCGTGGCATACGTTTCTCTGGATACTCCTCATTATAAGCTGCCAGATCGTCACATTCGTGTTGCTTAAATAAATCGTACCGTTCGCCAATAATCCTAGAGAGATCATCCATCATTTGTTCTACTTGCCCGGGATCTGAAATAGATCTATCAACAAGGATTGGGTTAGGCCCGAGCTTTGCTGTCCCATTGCCGTGTTTAAGATCGCACAGCCAAAGACGACAATCATCCCGAGTATACCTGATGTGCAGGGCCGCTAGTATTAGTCTGCCGAGGATAGACTTTCCGCCACCCGTTGCCCCTCCGATCATGAGGTGAGGACTGTTGCTGGAGGCCAAATCTAACTGTTCTAGGCCACGTCTGGACCATCCGAGGGGAATCCATAGGCCTTTACTTTTTGGTACGCTCTGAGCCTCGTTAGTGTAGTCGATTCGGTCAAGGAGGTGGCCAGAGAGTACAGTTAGGGAGAAGTGTGCCTTCGGGTCGTTCTCTAGTAGCTTGAACAGGACTTCGGACTTAAGATCAAATTCGATATCGTTCATTGATTTTATTAGCTTAGAATGACTTAGGCCGGTAGGAATCTTGTACTTAAACACTCGATTGTGGCCTTTCCATCCTTTGTCTACGAGCTTAGGATATTCCTTGACTATATGGTCCTTTCCACGCTCTTTTGTCTCAATACACACGTCATTGCGCTTCCAGCATAGCATGATTCTCCCAGGGTGGGAGTCTTTTTCTTTGCCGATGTGACGCCATGCGAAGCGTCCGATCTTTACAATAGCGGACCCGGATAGTCCTATGATGTCAGGCTTTACTGTTGACGATTTTTCTTTCACCTACCAACTCACTCCTTTCTTTTCCCTCCAATACCCCCAATTCGGTTAGCTTGATGCGTAATCCATCGCGGACTAGATCGGATAACTCAATTTCCTCCATATTCAATCGCTTTATAGCCTGCTTGATATCTCGATCTTTCCGTTTGCGAAGTCTCGCATGTAGATCTTTTATGTCGGCCATTGACATCCCTCCTTTCGTGTCACATCTGTGTCACAAATTACCTGTTGAATATATATGTGGGTAGGCGCATCATTATGTGTGTACAGTTATCAAATGTTAAAATAAAAAAATCCGGACTCAATAGTCCGGAAAAACATGTTCAATAGATTCGCGTAACCCTCTCGCAATTTTGGCAGCCGTTTTCAGTTCAATATCTCTGACCCTTTCATTTGCAATCCTGTTAATTTCAGGCTGGGGAATTCCACATATTTTGGCAAGTTGCCTTTGGGACGAAGGTACACGCTTGGTCTTTTTATTCTCCTCAAGTATGTCTTTAATACGATTCATATCATCACCACAGGAAATATATTCCACATTAAAGGTGTATTTTCCTCTATAAATTTTGATTAATTTAGTAGTCAGGAAAAACATATTCTACTGGCTTGTTAAGTCCTCTCGCAATTTTAGCTGCAGTAATGTATTCGAATTTCTTTTTCTTGCCGTTAGCGATCCGGCTTATCTCTGGCTGAGGAACATCGGAGCGGAGAGACAACTCCTCTTGTGTGATGCCTTGCTCTTTTAGAATTTCTTTGATTCGATTCATTATCTTACCCACTTATAACATCATTTTGGTAGTTTTCTGAGAAATGATTACCAAATAATAATGTCATATTTAAGAGCAGGATCAATGTATGCACGTACATAATTAATAATTAGGAGTTAATGGTTGAATATTGTTGCAGAACAGCGCAGAATACCGAGATTATAACGACATATTTCCCCTAACTTCGACTAGGATATAAGAGTAGCATGAAAGTAGGCCTTTGACATATTGGGAATTGGCAGAAATATAGCAAAATTACGAAGGCAGAAAAATTGGTCACAAAAGGAGTTGGCGAGAAGGGCGGGTGTGAGCGTAGACTATCTCTACAGGGTCGAAACAGGAAAATGTCCGCATCTTCCTATAAAATTATTGAGTAGGATCGCAGAAGCATTAGATGTCCAACTGGGCGAACTATACGAAGAAAATTCCTAGTCGACATTTTCCCCCTCGTTTGTAAGATTGGCGTATGTTATAATAAAAATAGAACATATGTTCTTTGATTAAAGAGGTGGCTAGATTTGGGTTAAATTATTAATACGAATAAAAAAAGAGGAAGCCCGTTTCCCCAGCAAGAGTCCCGGACTTCCTATCAAAAAACACTTCCGAAGAAGGGTTCTTATGTTTTGATTATATCCAATTTTACCCTCTTTAGACAAGTGGTAAATATTGAAAAGTTGCGTTTTATGAATGAGAAATGAGGGGAGATGGTAATAATGACAGATATCGAAACCGCCGATGAATTATATTCATTTTACATAACCCTAGATAACAACCTACTTATTTTGAGGGAAAGAGTCAAGAGGATAGAAGATATAAGCAATAAGGGTGAACGCATTAAAGAATGTGAAGGCCTATATGAAGCACATAAGCGTATTGAATTTATTGCCCAGAAGTTATTATCCATTAGTAATCGTGTTGCGCCAACGATTTGCCAACAAAAGCTAGAAAATGATATTTCTCGTAAATAAAGATAGGTCAGTTGAAGCGTGAAAAATACAGACTTTAAGCCAAATGCATGCTTTCCATTACTCATATAAAATAGGGATGAAGATGCTACAGATAGCTAAGGGCATGGGCGGCATGATGTAATAATGCCCGCAAGTTGTAGATATATCAACGTTCCAGAGTCTAAGGTCTCACTCACGCCAACGATTTGCCAACATTGAGAATAATTTTTTAGAGGTTTCTCATGAGTTCACTGAACTTTTGGGAAGCCTCTTTCTTTTTTGTTTTTGTGACGTGAAGATAAACCGTTTTTGTAATGTCATCATCTTCGTGCCCCAGTCTATCCATTATATCAGGAAGACTAACACCAGCTTCAGCAAGTAAGGATACGTGAGTATGCCTTAACGAATGGGGCGTTAGATCTTGATTCAAGCCAGCCAATTTTAGAAGTCTGGCCATTCTATTTTCGATAAACTTAATGTAATAAGGGTATCCAGGGAGTTCATCATTGGAATAAGCAAATATGAAACCCTTGTTATGATAAGTGGTCCTGTACTTCATCTTGACTGATTTTTGTTTTGTAATTAACTTGTTAAGTGGTTTTATTAATTCTTTATCAATTGTAATCTTACGTATAGATTTTTTGGTTTTAGGAGTCTCGATTTCATATTTTCTTCGGTTATTAGTTGGATTATAAAGAGTCTTCGTAATACTTAATGTTTCCTCTTGGGTATTTAAATCAGTATCCCTTAAGACACATAATTCTCCAACTCGCATCCCTGTGTATGCTAATGTCATAAATATTTCATAGTCATTTTCTAGTCCGAATTTACTTGCTGCTTTAAGAAATAAGGCTAGGTCTTCTTTTTCGAGATACTTAGGTATTTCTTCATTATTCTCTATCTCTTCGACGGTTACCTTATCCTTTGGGACCTTTGCCCCTTTGGTAGGGTCGTTTTTTATTTGTTCCCATTCTATTGCCAACCTAAAAATCATACCGCCAGTTGTATGAACTCCACTTATAGTGTTTTCTGAATAACCTTTGACTTTTAAACCGTTAAGAGCCTTTTGATAATCTTTCTTTTTTATATCCTTCAATGGTAAATATTCAAAGTACTGCATAAGAAGGTTGATCTCGTGCTCTCTTATTCTTAGGGTTCCTTTTTTAACTTTATTGGTAATAGCGTAATTTTCTTTCCATTGTTTAGAAAAATCCTTGAAGTTAACATTCGATTCTTGTACATAAGTTTTGTTCAATAGTTCATATTCTGCTACCGTTGCAGCTTTTTCGGCTTCATCCTTTGTGTTAAAACCACCTTTTGATGCCTGTTTCCTTTTACCGCTCCTTGGATTAACACCAACCTCAATTATGTATTCCCACTTTGCACCACAGGTGCATTTTTTTATTTTAACTTTACCAGCACCACAGGTGCATTCTGATTTATTACTTACCCCACAGTTACAGTTTTTTTGCCAACAAACGCACCCACGTCTACGAAAAAAAGCCATGGCTATCATTCCTTTCAAAATGCAGATTATTAGTCTATTTAGCGTCATGTAATTTTAGCTCAATCATTCCCATTATTTTTGCCTGGTCTTCTGGGAATAGTTTTCTCCAGTTTTTTATTAGATTTTGTTCTACGTGAGTTAGCCCATCGGACACAAATTCTTTTTTCTGTGGAAACATTTCACTAACGGGAATTTCTAGAATCGTGCAAAGTGACTCAATCATATCAACATCTGGACTATTAGTTCCTTTTTCCCAATTAGTTAATACATTATTACTTTTCCCGATCTTATCTCCCAATTGCCTTTGAGTTAATCCCTTTGCTAGCCTTGCATTTTTAATTATATTACCGACCCTTAGGCGCGTTTCTTTCGAATCATCTATCATTTTTAAACAACCTCCTGATATTTGTATCATACATAATTTGTCCATAAACGTAAAGAAAAATACTCAGAAATACTGAAATAAATC
>DAHVYC010000023.1 GCA_027327845.1 Candidatus Nomurabacteria bacterium | reverse complement strand
GCGATTTACCGGATGATATAAAGGAGGCAGGTTATGAACTTTGTGATTTGGCTATAATAGGGGATGTATCATTAAAGCCTTTCAGGATAACAAAAAGAGAAGTAGATATATATAAACGTAACGGGATTTCCCTTCCTCTAGATGCGCCGTACCAGCGCATGGTTGATCGTTTTAAAATTCTGAACAATTTTAAAATATCTAAAGAACTTTGCTACAAATGCGGAAATTCTATAGATTCTTCATACAAAACATCGGAAGGTTTTAAACCATATTGTGAAAAATGCTATCAAGAAGAGATATTATAATCAAATAAATGAAAGAAGAAATATTAAAATTTTTTAAAGGAGAGATTGAAGATAGTAAAAAAACTCTTTCTAAATATTCCCGCGATGCCAGCATATTTGAGCTTAGGCCGAAGTTGGTGCTTTTTCCGAAAGATGCGGAGGATGTGAAAAATTTGGTCAAATGGGTATCGGATAATAAAGACAAATACAAAGATCCGGTGATGAATAAAGATTGGAGATATCTTTCCATAACGCCGAGATGCGCCGGTACGGATATGTCAGGCGGGGCTATAGGCGAATCGCTGATACTTGATTTTACCAGGCATATGAACAAGTTGATCTATTTCAGAAACGACGACAAGGGAGGGACTATCACTGTAGAGCCCGGCATGTTTTATAGGGATTTCGAAAAAATAACTCTTGAGAAAGGCCTTATTTTGCCTTGTTATACCGCTTCGAAGAGTTTGAATACCATAGGAGGTATGTTTGGCAACAATTCTGCGGGAGAACGAACTCTAAAATACGGGAAAACAGAGGATTATGTCCTGGAAAGCAAAGTGATTTTCTCCGATAGCAATCAGTATGAGATAAAACCTCTCTCAGAAAATGAGCTTAGGAAGAAAATTTCTGAAAATAGTTTTGAGGGAGAATTGTATAAAAATATTTATGATCTTTACAGTGAGCATAAGGAAGAAATAAAAAACGCAAAACCGAAAGTGCATAAAAATTCAGCTGGATATTATATATGGAATATTTTTGACGATTCTTCGAGGATTTTTAATTTAAATAAGCTTTTGGTCGGATCACAGGGAACACTTGGCATAGCTACGGAAATAACTCTTAAACTTGTGCCGAATTTTAAATATTCGAAACTGGTTGTCGTCTTCATGGAAGATCTTGCACCACTAGGGCGTTTGGTGGATGAAATTTTGACGTTAAATCCAGAAACTTTGGAAAGTTATGATGACAAGACGATAAAACTAGCCATAAAGTTTTTTAAAGATTTTTTGAAGAATAAAGGTTTTCTTGGAATGATAAAATTCATGTGGAGTTTTCTACCTGAGCTTAAAATGACGCTAACGGGAGGATTTCCGAAACTCATAATTTTGGCAGAATTTGCCGGAGAGAACGAAGAATCTGTCGAGAAAAAATGCGAATTGCTTCAAGAGAAAATAAAAGATTTCAAATTGAAAGTCCATATAACCAAAGGAGAAGAAGAATCCAATAAGTATTGGGATATCAGAAGAGAAAGTTTCTCGCTTTTACGCAAGCATGTGTCCGGACTCCATACTGCTCCATTCATAGATGACATAATAGTTAGGCCGGAATTCCTTCCAAAATTTATACCTGAACTCAATGCTATCTTGGGCAGATATAAGCTTGTCTACACCATAGCCGGGCACGCGGGAGATGGGAACTTTCATATAATTCCTCTAATGGATTTTTCAGATCCGAACACGGCGAAAATAATAATGGAATTGAGTGACTCGGTTTATGACTTGGTATTGAAATACCACGGATCTATAACAGCGGAACACAATGACGGCATTATCAGGACGCCATACCTAGAAAAGATGTATGGGAAAGACATCATTTCTATTTTTGAAAGAATCAAGAAAGTATTCGATCCGAAAGATATTTTCAATCCAGGCAAGAAGGTTGTTTCGGAAGACGGAGGCGGCACAAAAGAATACCTTATAAAACACATAGCCAAAGAACATAACACAGATCACAAGGTTTAATCTGTTTTTTTGGAAAGATTTAGTTTGCTTTTTATTTATTTTTATATATACCCGTACACTTATAATATTTTTTCGTTGACTTTTTATAAGTGTTCGGGTAGAATGCACACTATGTTTACAATTGAAGCTAGAAAAAGAGAAGAAGAAGCCGACGCTGATTCCCTAAGAAATAAAGGGGAGATACCTGCGGTTTTTTACGGCGCAGGAAGTACAACTACACCCATTTCCATTCCTTCTATCAATTTTAAGAAAGTTTGGAAAGAGGCTGGAGAATCTTCTACGGTAAAAATAGCTCTAGGGGGGAAGAATGTTGACGTGCTTATACACGAAGTTCAGACTCATCCTGTCACCGGTGAGCCGATCCATGTTGATTTTCTAGTGATAGATATGAATAAGAAGATACGAGTAAAAGTGCCGCTTGAATTCACTGGCATATCTAATGCGGTTAAAAATGGCTTAGGCAACCTTGTGAAAGTACTTCATGAGCTTGAAATAGAGGCTCTTCCGAAAGACTTACCGCACGGCTTGGAAGTAGATTTATCGAAACTTGAAACTGCTGATGATCAGATATTTATTTCGGATATCAAATTGCCGGCTGGAGTTTCTGCGGTAGCAAACGAACATGATGTAGTGGCTTCGATCGTTCTACAAGTGGAAGAAAAAGAAGAAGTCCCGGTAGATTTGTCATCTATAGAGGTAGAAAAGAAAGGAAAGAAAGAGGAAGAAGGCGCAGAAGTGGCAGAGGCGGGAGAGAAAGCAGAAGAAGAGAAGAAATAACAGTATTTTGGAAAATAGACATTTTAATTTTTAAATTTTTTTTACTCGGGTTATAATAAAAGCTATGCCAAGAAAGATTGTCATAGCTTTTATTTTTATATTTTTAATTCCATTTCTGCAGGTTCCAAGCACTACCTATGCGGCTTTTGATTGTTTAACCCTAAACACATCTTCTAGCCCTGCAGATAAAGCTTATTGTCAAAACCAGTTGAACCAGATAGAAGCGGAGCTCAATGACCTTTTGAATAAACAAGCAGAACAGAAAAAGCAGACAGGAACACTCAAGGGCGATGTGGATTATTTGAACAGTCAGATAAACGCGCTTAAGGCCAAGATTAAGGCCCGTTCCCTTGTCATTGCCCAGCTTAAGGTAGATATAATCGACAAGACCAATACTATAAATGCCCTGGCGGATAAAATAGATAGCGAGCACGAATCTTTAGCTCAGTTGCTGCGAAATACTAATGAATTTGATAATGATAATATAGTTAACCTAATGCTCTCCGACAACAGCATTTCCGATTTTTACAGTGATTTGGAGTCTTATAATTCTATTAAACAGGCTATAAAAGTTTCGGTGGATATTATAAACGGAGTGAAAGCAAAAACAGAAGTGGCAAAGAATGATCTGGAGAAAAAGCAAAATGCGGAAACGGATGCCAAAGCTGAATTAGAAGGTGCGCAAAAGCAAGTAGCCAAATCCGAAGCGGACAAAAAACAACTTTTAGCTATTTCCAAACAGAAAGAAGAAGCTTATAAAAAACTTGCTGCGCAGAAAAAAGCACAAGCGGACAAGATACGAAGCGCCCTCTTTTCTCTTGCCGGTATTTCGGAAAAAATAGAATTCGGTACGGCGCTCGAATATGCGAATCAGGTAAAAAGCAAACTTGGAGTTGACCCGGCATTTCTGCTTGCCATCCTTACCCAGGAAAGCAATCTTGGGGCTAACGTAGGACAATGTTATATGACAAATCCCGATACCGGGGCCGGAGTGGGAAAGGAGAATGGAAGAGTATATTCCAACGTAATGAAACCTTCCCGGGACGTAGGACCATTCTTGGAAATAACCAATGCTTTGGGATTTAATGCTTATCATACGGCGGTATCCTGTCCTATCGCAGGAGTGGCTGGTTACGGCGGAGCCATGGGTCCGGCGCAATTCATACCTTCCACTTGGAAATTATTTGAAAACAGGTTGCAGGACCTACTCGGACATTTTCCGAATCCTTGGTCTCCATATGACGCTTTTATGGCCTCAGGAATGTATCTCGGAGATCTTGGTGCGGTGGGGACAAGTACAAGCGCTCAAAATAGAGCAGCCTGTAAATATTACGGTTCAGGCGGATCAAGCTGCTCTTACAGCAGAAGTGTGCAAAGGCTTAAATCTACCATACAGGGCAATATAAATTTGCTTTCCAACTAAAAATGTGTTAGTCTTCTTTGGTAATGAAAAAAGATATACACCCAAAATTTGATTTGAACACCAAAGCTACATGCGCATGTGGAGCTTCTTTTTTAGTTGGTTCCACTATGCCTGAAATCAGAATGGAAATTTGCAGTAAATGCCATCCTTTCTATACTGGAAATGAAAAAATAATGGATACTGCCGGACGTGTTGAACGATTCAATAAACGCCGTCTCGCCCATAAGGCTACAGCCGAGAGAGCTGCTTCTGCTTCTGTAAAAAAAGCTAAAAAATAACACAAATGGAGTTCCTAAAATTTTCGACTCCTGCGTCCTTCTTTGGGCGCATTTAGGGGAACAAAGTGGGACCTAGGGAGATGTAAAATTTTAGGAACTCCATTTTAGTTTTATAAAATTTTATGAGTCTCAACCTCGATGAACTAAAAAAGAATCACAAGACAAGCTATTTAGCGGGTATTTTAGAGCGCCTGGATCGCGAGGAAGTACAAGTGCGCGAGATGATGGGTGGAGACGACGATTTGCATGAAATGGCCGCCAAAGAGTTGAAATCGATACAAGTGGAAAGAGAAGGCGTGGAGAGCCAGATACAGGATATTTTAAATAAAGAGAAAGAAGAGGAAGAATTTCCAAATGAAATAGTGCTTGAGGTAAGAGCCGGCGCCGGAGGCGACGAAGCTTCGCTTTTCGCTTGGGAGCTTGCGCATATGTATGAACTTTTCTCCACTATAAAAGGGTGGAGCTGGAGAATAAATTATGAATCCAAAAGCGACGTCGGAGGATATAAAGAAGCCAGTTTTGAAATACGAGGCAAGGATATTTATAAAATGATGCGTTACGAAACTGGAGTGCACCGAGTGCAAAGGATTCCGGCTACTGAAAAAAATGGCCGAGTGCATACATCTACCGCTTCAGTCGCCATATTGCCTATAAGGAAAAAAGTAAATTTCGTCATAAACCCGGCTGATTTAGAAATGGAATATTCGCGTTCCGGAGGAAAAGGAGGACAAAATGTGAATAAGGTTGAAACGGCAGTGCGTCTCATACATAAACCGACAGGTATAGATGTACGTTCTACCAACGAAAGAAGCCAGCTGGCTAACCGCGAAAAAGCTATGATGATTTTGACCGCCAAACTGCAACAATTGGAAGAAGAGAAAGAAGCAGCGAAGTATTCAGGTGAAAGAAAAGAGCAGATAGGCACAGGCGATAGATCGGAAAAAATTAGAACCTATAATTTTCCACAGGATCGGGTCACGGATCATCGTATCAAAAAGTCTTGGCACAATCTTCCGAAAATAATGGGCGGGGAAATAGAAGATATGATTTCCGCGTTAGAAAATGGGGAACAAGGCACAGAAGAAGAGTAAAATATTCTTTTATTGCTATTTTTGTGTTTTTATGCCATACTTTATAAAGTAGTTTCTCGGAAGAGTTTAAGTTTTGTTAAAAAGATTTGAGCGACAAGAGTATCTACGATCCGATTTGAGTCGGGTCATTATAATTAGTTTTTGCTCGTTTTTTTAAAAAACGAGAGAAGTATAGAAATATGGCTACAAAGCTATATGTGGGGGGTCTCCCTTACAGCACTACAGAAGATGCTTTGAAAGAGCACTTCTCACAAGCTGGCGATGTTAAATCGGCAGTTATTATAATGGACAAAATGTCCGGTCGCTCAAAAGGTTTTGGTTTTGTGGAAATGTCCACAGACGAGGAAGCACAAAAAGCTATCTCTATGTTCAACAACCAGGAATTCGAGGGACGTAAACTTACCGTAAACGAAGCTCGTCCTATGGAGGCAAGATCTCCTAGAGGCGGAAACGGCGGTTATGGAGCTTCAAATAGAGGCAATAGAGAGTACTAAAAACGTGCAATCTTTACAAAAAAGAGGATAAAATCCTCTTTTTTGTTTGGAAAATTTATTAAATTTGCGTTAATTTCTTGTTTTTGTTATATTTTTGTTGGGTGGCATACAATTCGGGCGTGTAGTTCAGTGGTAGAACGCTGTCCTGATAAGACAGAGGTCGTAGGTCCGATTCCTGCCACGCCCACATGGAGAAAAATAAAAGAGATATTGGATGGGGATCTGCACTTGAAGTATTCAGCGAGGTTTCGACCTGGATAGCTATACCTGTGGTGCTCGCCCTTATCGGAGGCAAGGCCCTCGATAATCATTTTGGAACAAGCCCGATACTTCTTTTGGTTTTTGCCGGTTTTGGCTTTTTGATTTCATCTTATGGGATAGTGAAAGCGGTAAAGAAATATTCGGCGAAAATAAAAAAAGATATAGACAAAGATATTAGTGAAAATAAAGATCAATAAAAATAATTATGACCCAAGAAGAAAATAATATTACAGGAGGTATAGCTCAAGAACACATATCAAGAGAAACCACACTCTTTGCAGAGCCGGTTTATCATCATCAGAATCTGACGATAACCAATGCCCTGATTACGAGCTGGGTTGCAGTCATAATTATCGTCATATTGTCACTGGTAGTTCGTTCGAAGCTTAAAGAAATTCCAAAAGGGATTCAGAATTTTTTTGAAGTAATAGTAGAAGGAGCTTTATCTCTATGCGATCAGGTCACTAATGATAGAAAACTTTCGGTAAAAATTTTTCCTATAGCAATTTCGGTTTTCGTATTTATTCTGGTAAATAACTGGATCGGCTTAGTGCCGTTGGGCGGTTTAGGTCTTCTGGAGAGAGGAAAAGAAGGACTTTCTTTTATTTCATTTTTGCGTGGTGGAACAGCCGATATAAATACCACTTTAGCCCTAGCGATAATGGCGGTAATAGGCGCTAATGTATTTGGCGTTTTTTCTATAGGTTTATGGAAGACTTTTAATAAATATGTTAATATAAGAGTATTAGGAGATATCTGGAAAAAGGTCAGAAAGGAACCGACGGTTATCCTAGTGGCTCCTATTACGTTCTTTGTGGGTTTAATAGAAATAGTAGGCGAATTCGCGAAAGTGGCTTCGCTTTCTTTCCGTCTCTTTGGAAATGTTTTCGCCGGAGAAGTTCTGCTTGTATCTATGGCAGCCTTGGTCGGGTATGTCGTGCCGATCCCGTTCATCTTCCTTGAGATATTAGTCGGCGTAATACAGGCGCTTATTTTTTCCATTTTGCTTGTCGTTTATTTTACTATTGGCGCTTCGGACCATGATGAGGAACATCATTCGGAAACCAATTTGATAGAGGATATAGAAGAAATGGAAAAAGGAAATCAAGAAGTCTCGACAGTTTAAGAGGGTATATCTGCCTTGGGCATAAAGTGCCTAAAGCAGATCTACTCTTTTTAATAGAGAAGGTCGTCATTATCAGCTAATTTAGCTTTCAGGCTAAAAAATTATGGAACAATTAACACCTTTCGCAAAGGCAGTTGTCATGGCAGTAGGAGCTATTGGTCCTGCTGTGTCCATTGGTTGGATAGGCTCAAAAGCGATGGAATCGATCGGTCGCAATCCTGAAGCAGCCGGCAAGATTTTGGTGCCAATGCTTCTTGCGTGCGCCTTCGCCGAAGCTATCGCCATTTACGCCCTTGTCATAGCCTTCTCGATATAGCTGGCAGTTGAAAGATTTAAAATTTAAAAATTTTTTAAGTTTTGAATCTTTGCTGGTGCCCGTTATATAGAGAAATTATAAATATTATTTTTTAATTCAATTTTTCAATGGAATCAATAATAAGCA
>DAHVYC010000022.1 GCA_027327845.1 Candidatus Nomurabacteria bacterium | reverse complement strand
AGACCACCATCGGCTCAAGAGTCTCGCTATGCAAAACCTCAAAAAGAACTTTTACTCTGGTCCCCTTAAAATGCCTATAAATTTTTCCAACTTCAACTTTTTGCATAAAACTATTTGTTAAAAACCTTTATCCAAACTTTTTTGAAAAAGGACATAGTGAGAGTAGAGAGCATAAAAGCAACAGCTGGAACCACGGCATTCAGCCATGGTTTTGAAATATCAACCGACCACATATACACTCCTATTGCCAAATAAGTAAAAAGGACTAGGAGAGATCTCCTGGTCCAACTAGTCTCCCAGGCTTTGTCAATTTCCACTTTACTATTTCTATCTTCTATTTTTTCTACTCGTTGTTCTAGGTCCATATTTTTTATTTTTCATATCTCTTTTCTATTTTCTTCATTTTCTTTTTTAGCCCATCTTCAATATCAACCCCCATTGATTCCGCTAATAAGAATGTACAAATTATGACATCCGCAAATTCATGCGCCAGATTTTCCTTATTGTGCTTATCTAGTTTTTCTTTCCTTTGGAGTGAAGAAAAAGCGAGCACTTCATCTGCCAATTCGCCTACTTCTTCGGTGAGTTTCACCATTTTAGCTAATATTCTTTTCTCGTCATCTTTCAGAGAATACCTCTTTTTAAGTCTTTTATTCTCCGCCTGTATGAATTTTCTAAAATCGTTTATTTGCATACTTATATTATATCAACTTCTTCTACGTTTTTCTCTAAAATAACACTCCTCTGCAGCTTCTTCTTTAACTTCCCTCTTTGCCGCTTCTTCTATGCTCTCACCTTCTTCCACCTTGCCGCCGAAACCATTCCAGTGTCCTATTCCAAATCCACGCTTTTTCATACCAAGTAATACCCTCGGATGCTGATGTACTATACAAAGTGTTAAAAGTTTTTTCATATTTTCTAAATTCCTTAACATACAATATACTGTATACTAAGGATTTTTAAACAATTTCTATCTTTATAAAATCCTCTAGCAAGGAGAATCTTATCTTCACAGCTGATAAGACACATGGCTTTTATTCTAATGACATCTGGTTTAAACACCATGGCATTTTTTGTATTTTTTACCAGAACCGCACGGGCATGGATCATTTCTGCCAACTTTTTTTTCTTCTTTGGCAATAATTTTATTAGTATCCGAAAACTCTTTAGGCTCGCCATGGCTTGTAATAAGCTTTTCTTTCGGTTCATTATTCTCAGCACTTACATTTATTTTCACTTCCGTATTTATGGTTTCTATTAAAGAAAGCACTTGTTCCTTGAATTCTTCTTCCATCTGTTTAAACATAAATAAACCCTCCTTTTTATACTCTACTATCGGTTCCCTCTGTCCGTAGGCACGCAAATTGACGGAAGAACGCAGGTAATCCATAGCTTCCAAATGCTCCATCCAGAGCGTGTCGGTAGTGTAAAGGGCTATTCTCCTGACTGTTTCGAAGAAAGCTTCATCTCCCAATTTCTTTCTTTTATCGGTTATTACATCTTCATATTTCTTTGCATTCTCTTTGCCTTCAAGTATATTTTTTATTAATATTTCTATTTCTTCTTTATTAAAAAGCATCATCTTCTGCCTCCTCTCGTATATAATCTTGCGTTGATGGTTCATAACATCATCATATTCCAGCGTATTTTTTCTGGCATCAAAATGGAAACCTTCAATCTTTGCCTGGGCGTTCTCTAGCGACCTGCTTATAAATTTATTTTCTATAGGAACATCTTCCGGTATACCGAATCTGCCCATCATATTCTTTATTCTCTCGGAGCCGAACACCCGCATGAGATCATCTTCCAAGGAAACGTAAAATTGGGTTTCTCCAGGATCTCCCTGCCTACCGGAACGTCCTCGAAGCTGGTTGTCTATTCTTCTGGCTTCGTGCCTTTCGGTACCCATCACAAAAAGCCCGCCTACGCTTTTAACAAATTCATATTCTTCTTCTACCGAAACACCTTCTCCTTCCGCGCGCATAGGTCCGCCGAGTTTTATGTCTATACCTCTCCCAGCCATGTTCGTAGCGATGGTTACCGCTCCACGCTTGCCTGCTTGAGCTATTATTTCTCCCTCCTTCTCGTGATTCTTGGCATTCAAAATCACATGAGACACTCCTTCTTGTTTTAGATAAACGGAAAGTAATTCATTTTTTTCTATTGAAATGGTTCCGATCAGAACAGGCTGTCCTTTTTCATTCAATTCTTTTACTTTTTTTGCTATCGCTTTGAATTTTCCTTTCTCTGTCTGAAATATCAAATCTGAATGGTCTTCCCTTATCACAGGACGGTTAGTGGGTATCACTATCACATCAAGCCCATAAACCTTCAAAAATTCTTCGGCAGAAGTTTCAGCTGTACCGGTCATACCGGACAATTTTTTATAAAGCCTAAAGTAATTCTGAAAAGTTATGGATCCGGAAGATCTGGTCTCTTTTTCTATTTTCACTCCTTCCTTAGCCTCAATAGCCTGATGTATGCCCTCGCTCCAGCGCCTACCGGGCTGTAAGCGCCCAGTAAATGGATCGACTATTATTACCTCCCCTTCTTTAACCACATAATCCTTGTCTCGCTCGAAAAGAGCTTGCGCTTTTACTGCTGTTTCTAAATGATGCACGTATTTTATGCCTTTTTCGGTATATATATTCTCGACTCCGAGCAGGTTCTCCGCCTTACTTATACCCGCATCTTTGAGAGTTATAGCCCTTAATTTCTCATCTACTTCATAGTCCACATCTCTCTTCAACTGTTTGGCTATTTGATAAAACTTTATATAAAAATCTTCAGAGTCAGAAGAAGCGGAAGATATAATAAGAGGTGTTCTGGCTTCGTCTATCAAAATAGAGTCCACCTCGTCCACAATCGCAAAATTATGTTCTCTCTGTACCGTATCTTCCATAGAAGTAGCCAAGTTGTCCCTCAAATAATCAAAACCGTACTCATGGTTTGTGCCATAAGTTATGTCTGCACTGTACGCTTCTCTCCTCGCACATGGTCGAAGGAAATCATAAATAATTTTAAATTCACCGATTTCATTTCTTTCTTTATTTTCTTCCGTATGGCTAGGATCATACAAGTAAGAAATATTTTGAGAATTTATAACTCCTATAGAAAGTCCCAAGAAATTATAAACTTGTCCCATGAGGACGGCATCTCTTCGCGCCAAATAATCGTTTACTGTGACTAGATGCACCCCCTTGCCGGAGAGAGCATTGAGATAGATAGGCAAGGTGGCGACCAAGGTTTTTCCTTCTCCGGTTTTCATTTCTGCTATCTTCCCTTCATGTAAAGCGATACCTCCTACGATCTGCACATCATAGAGACGAAGTCCAAGAGTTCTCTTTCCTGCTTCTCTTACCAAGGCAAAAGCTTCCGGCAATATGTCGTCCATAGTTTCACCCTTTTCCAATCTATTTTTAAATTCTTCAGTCTTTTTTGGGAAATCGGCGTCTGTTAACTTCAGGAAACTATCCTCTAAATCATTTATTCTTAATACTGTTTTCTTTATGTTTTTTATGAATTGAGAGCTCGTATCCCCGAATATTTTACTATATAAACCCATAGCCATATATTAGCATAAAATCTCCCAATAACTAAAAAATCCCCTCAAGTAAACTGGGGGATTTTTTAGAAGTAGGACAAGATTAAGCTCTCTTCTTTGATGACTTTTTAGCTTTCTTCTTTGTTGCTTTCTTTTTTGCTGCCATTTTATTTGTCGTTGTCTTCCGAAATATTCGGAATGAACGAAATTATTTTTTAATCTACCCGGACACTTGGTTGCAAGTGTGCGGGTCTAGTTTGCGATAATACGACCCTAAAACATTTTCTAAAAAATATTTTAAATAAATTATCGCGGGAACACTTTAATTATCTCGCATATCAAATAGGAACACAATACTTTTTCTCCAAAACTGTGGATAACCTCCACACTTACTTTTGCATCGATTTTTAATTCTGCTCTATAAAATAATTTCAAAAATGATTCTTGCGAGAAAATGCACGGCATTATAATGGTTTTATTAAAAATCAGAATAATGCAAAAGTAAGTGTGGGGGATAACTCAAGATTATTTTCATTTGAGGCGGGTGATGGCTAAACTCCAACATATGTGCCTATGTGAGTGCGATCACCCGCCACAGATAAAAACAATTTCTTTCTATTCTTATATTATATCATTAAATAATCTCTCTTTTGCATCCCTGTCGGGCCGCTGGGAATCGAACCCAGTCTACACGCACCCGAAGCGTGTGTACTACCGGTATACTACGGCCCGTTTATGTCCTTTTATTTATAGCTTTTTCTAGAATATGGTCAAGTATATGGTGCATTTTTGCCCCTACATATTCACATGCTAAATAAAAATGTGATCCCTCTCTCAAGTCAGGAAGGTAATCAATATTTGTGAGGAAAAACCCCATCTTCGGATGTAAGATAAAATCAGATTTCATAAAATTCTCCACACCAAGATACTTATGCACATCTTTCACTATACTTGCCAATTTTTCTTTTTCAGTTACGGTAAATTTATCCGGAGTAATAACATATATATCTTCCCTGCGAAAACCGTTTATAGAATAAACTCCAAGCGCTCTTCCTGTAATGAATTCTTCCACTGTTATGCTTCTGTTGTGTTCCACCCCGTCTTCTATCGCCCTCACAAGTTCTGGGAAAGTTTTAGCCAAGTGTATACCCATACCGGCATCATCCGTCAAAGATTTAACCATCCATGGAGAAGAGAACTTTTCAAAAATTTCTCTAGCTTTCCTCACAGCATACTCTTCTTTCGGGCCACTCGCCTTGTCGAAGCCTTCGGCGTAGCGCAGGTCAAAATCTTCCTGGAAGAAAGGCAGGACCACGGACTTAGGCATTCTCACTCCTATATTTTTCATATGGCTTCTGAACATTTCCCTGTTGCTTTCCAAAACCCTCACAAATGATTCATTACCGACACTCGGAATCGAAAGACCTTGTAATAATTGAGAAAAACTTGGTTGTCGCGAAGTATTCCATATTATATCCACTTTGCGAGACAAATCAGCCGGATTTACCGGAATACCATTTAAATGCCAAACTCCTTTCTTATCGATTAAAATATCTAAAACTTTATATTTTTCTGATAGGTTATCAAAAATATTAGAAATTATCTCACCGCCCTTGATAAGAGACGGGGCATAATAGGCGTTTTCTCCTCCACGCAAAATACCAACCTTTATTTTATCCTTAGTCTGGGACATAACAAAATTATAACAAAAAACACCCCGCTTGCGCGAGGTGTTTTTATAGTTTGCTGTTCTTTGTTTTGTTTCGTTCTTTTCTCCCGGTCTTTGCCGGATGTCATGCCATTTTTAGGACGTATGGCCATTGTCCATTGTGTCGTCAATTGAGCGACACAATACCGACTCAATAAATCGCGTAAAGCATAAAATGTCACGCGACTATGTTTCAAATTGAATTATTCCACGAGCAGCTTCCGCTACCCGTGCCTTGTTACGACTTAGTCCCTGTCACCGAGCTTACCTTAGGCCCTACTTATGTAGAGATTTCGGGTACTCCCGGCTCCCTTGACTTGACGGGCGGTGAGTACAAGACTTGAGAACGTATTCACCACAGTTTAGCTGACCTGTGATTACTAGCAATTCCAGCTTCATGGAGTCGAGTTTCAGACTCCAATCCGAACTGAGGCCGCTTTTAGACGATTAGCTCAAGATCGCTCTGTCGCTGCGCGTTGTAACGGCCATTGTATTATGTGTGTAGCCCAAGGTATCAAGGGACATGCTGACCTGGCGTCATCCTCTCCTTCCTCCCCCGCTTGAAAACACAAAACACATCAATGCGCTTCATGTACTCAAGCGGGGGCAGTATCGTGTGACACTTGTAACACACAACGAGGGTTGCGTTCGTTACCCCACTTAAGGGAACAATTCAAACCACGAACTGACGACGGCCATGCATCACCTGTCCTACCGTCTTGCGAGGGTCCCGCTTTCACGGGACTTTCGTTAGGATTTCTAACCTTGGTAAGGTTCTTCGTTTACCATCGAATTAAACCACATAATCCACTGCTTGTGCAAGTCCCCGTCTATTCCTTTGAGTTTTAGCCTTGCGGCCGTACTTCCCAGGCGGATTTCTTAACGCGTTAGCTAAGCCACTCAGAGGGTCGATACTCCGAATAGCGAGAAATCATCGTTTAGGGCGTGGACTACTGGGGTATCTAATCCCATTCGCTACCCACGCTTTCGTGCTTCAGTGTCAAACATGCGCCAGCGTACTGCTTTCGCTTTTGGTGTTCCCCATGATATCAACGGATTTCACCCCTACACCATGAGTTCCGTACGCCTTTCGCACTTTCTAGTTCTGCCGTATCTTTCGCATATCCGAGGTTAAGCCCCGGGCTTTCACAAAAGACTAACAGAACAACCTACGCACCCTTTACGCCCAATAATTCCGGATAACGCTCGAGGCTCTCGTATTACCGCTCCTGCTGGCACGAGATTAGGAGCCTCTTATTCTTGAGGTACAGTCAATAAACTTCTTCCCTCACAAAAGATCTTTACGTCCCAAAGGGACTTCATCAATCACGCGGCGTCGCTCCGTCAGGCTTTCGCCCATTGCGGAAGATTCTCGACTGCAGCCACCCGTAGGTGTATGGTCCGTGTCTCAGTACCATCGGTGGGGGTCAGGCTCTCACCTCCCCTAGACGTCATAGCCTTGGTAAGCCATTACCTTACCAACTAGCTGATATCGCATAGGCCACTCCGAGAGCGTTAAAACTTTACTCTTGCGAGACCATCGTGTATTAGTCCGTCTTTCGACGAATTATTCACGACTCTCGGGGGTGTTCCTATGTATTACTACCTCGTTCGCCACTAATAAGCGATCCACATCCATACCAACTTCAACCTTGATGTAATCTCAATATCCATTTGCATTTCAGCGGGCTTATCCGTTCGACTTGCATGCCTTATCCACGCCGCCAGCGTTCATCCTGAGCTAGGATCAAACTCTAACTAAAAGTTAGATTGCGAAGCAATCTAATCCTGAGTTTGCTGAAGGATAATTATCCCTCGAGTTCCCTCGGGATTAAAAATGCAAAGCAATTTTAAGAACGAAACAAAACAAAAAACAGATCCGATCAAAATCGGATAGCCGACTAAGCGTCGACTCAATATACTCTTAACTTTTATCCTAGACTCAAATTATTATTATTTTAATAGTTAACTTGCACTATTATGTTCTCTATTTAGTTGTCAAACCCCTCAATTACATGCTTGGGGCAAGCAAAAACGTCATATCTAATTAAAGATAGACGCTCAGGGAAAAGTATATACTAGCCTAGAGTCTCTGTCAAGTAAAATTAATTACATTTTGCAGCACAAACGTGAGCTGGATAAAGACTTTTAGCATCAGAGGCAGTACATTTGTTATCGCTATAGGTCCAACGTTTTAGAGTAGCCGCATCAACCCCCCTACACTGACTTGTTTCAAAAGAACATATCCATGGGATTGCATTATCAGATACATATGCCTCATCTCCAGGAAGTGTAGAAAGTGGCTGACATGTACCCATCTTTTCTTTATATTTTAAATAATCTGGGAGATATAATATTTGATCTCTTACATAGTTACGATGACCGCTCCAATCTAGCCATTCATTAAGAGTATAAGTACTAACTATATAATAACTGGAAACCAGTTTTTTAGCTCCTGATGGGATTGTGTAAAATGTTACTCCATTGTGTTCAGTGTCATACAAACTTTTTTTTGTTTCTACTCCATCACAGTTATAGTCAAAGCTTCCATCTCCTCTGTCCGATGCAGAAGAATATGTACTACCAGGGAAAGCATACTTTGCATTAGTTGGGACAGTAAGAAGTCCTGTTGTAGGATTCTTACTATAAGGTTCATCATAGCAATCAGTATTGTTATCTACATACTTGCTTGTTGGTTTGTCACAAGCCATTATTGGTGTTCCTGTACCATATCCATCTCCATCTTTATCCAAATACCATGCTTTCTTTGTGCAGTTCAACGAAGAATCTACTGTAACCGCCACTTTACTACTAGCACTCCCTCCTGGACCTTTGCAAGTGATATTAAAACCATATGAACCAGGTACAGGAAAATTAAAGTGCTGTTTAGCAAGATCATATTTTATTACTTCCTCTCCTGAAACTGCTCTTGATCCATACCAAGTGTTATAGAGAGGGTCAGTACTAAAACCTGGGTTATCTAATCCTGCAGTACAAGATGTCGCATCTGTTGAAGACCAATTTGCTGTTACAGATCCTCCAACTACAGTATTTATCGGACTAATAGAAAAAGTGACGGTTGGTTTCTTACTCGGATCAACAACATTAACGAATGTTGAAGCAGATC
>DAHVYC010000021.1 GCA_027327845.1 Candidatus Nomurabacteria bacterium | reverse complement strand
AAGGCACCAAAGGGGGAAGTTGATGGAATACTGAAAGACATGAAAATTCTTAATGGCCCACTTAATCAAAAACTCAGAGAGCAAGTCGGTTTAATATTAGTGGGAATTTCTATTCCTCAATACGATCCAAGTGATAAAACAGTACGAGACGCAATGAACGCACAAGTTATCGCTCAAGAAGAAGGAAAGGCCACCATTATAAAAGCCAACATATACTCTCAAGAAGTTGGCATAAAAACAAAAGCCGACGCTAATAGAGTTAAAGAATTGGGAAAGGCCCAAGGCGAAAAGATAAAAGAAGTTGTTGCCAATTTGGCTGGCAGTTTGGGAAAGCCAGACCTGATTGTGACTTCTGCTGCTAACATACTGAAGGCCGAGCAAATAGCTTCTTCCGAACTTGTTACTTATGTTGAGGGAGGAGCTGGCACCAGCACTGCTATAGCTATCGAAGGAGGTACAAAATGATCGGTAGAATAGTTTTGCTTTCCATAATCTCTATCTTGTTGTTAATAATTTTCTCTGGAATTTTTTCAAAGAAAAAAAATAACAAGGAGATTGAAGTATCTCCCGACTCTGACCATGACAAAGATAAGCACGAAGAAAAACCTCGTCAATTGTGGAAAGAGAATCTGCAATTTATTATTGCCGTACTATTCATAATTGCTTCAGGGATTCTTTTTTTCTTCTTAATTAGGGGAATTTTTGTAAAAGATATCCCTGAGGTTCCCCAAAAAGCAGTAGTAGAAACAGTGGAGGTTGGAAAAACCAAAACTGTTTATAGATTTTCCGAATATTGGGATAACACTATCCGTGTTCCTGTAAAAAAGAATGCGGAATTCTATCCAAAAGGGGGGAAGGTTAAAATAGTCGCTCCTTCCGGCAATTCTTGGGTTAACGAACCAGGTACCGCAGTAATGCGACCACCGGAAGACCCGGGGATGTTTCAGTTCTCAGTTCCTAAGGGCTCTAATGCCTGGGGAGTTGAAATTTGGCAATAAATTAATTCCTGTTGCATGCTTCAAGTGCAACGGAAAAGGCCGATCAAATTGATCGGCCTTTTTTAATTTCCAAAAAATTTATTCTTTAATTCTGAGGCGGAAGATGGACTGTTCCCTGCTGTGGATTTATGCCGTTTATGTTGAAAGTATTCATAACCATGTTAAGTATGGTAAACACTCCCATCATTATCACTATGCCTACAACTCCCCAAATCATATGATTCCTTCCTTTGGTTTTAGCTTCTTCGTCTTCCTGATTTGTAATAAACTGGAGCACGCCATAAAGGAATATGGCGACAGCCAAGGCAAAAAGGAAAACTATGATTGGGTTTATTATAAGCTTATTTACGTTCGAAACGAAAGAATCAACGCTTGCATAAGCTATATTCGTAAAGAATAAATCTCTCATAATTTTAGGAAATCAGAGACTAGATTTGCGGAGCCAAACCCGGGATATCTGTTCCGACACCGGTCAAGCCGAAAGTGTTTTTGACGATGCCGACGAGTCCCCACATAGCGACAATAACCACTAGCCCTATAATACCGTAAATCATTCTGTCCCTTCCTTTGGTTTTAGCTTCTTCGTCATTTGAAATGACAAAGGATACCACTCCCCAAATAAAATAGACCACCCCTAAAACGATAAGTATCGGTATAAGGGTATCCAAAATATTACCTACGATACAGATTATCTTTTGGATTGTACCGGGTTGGGCGGCATTGCACCCTGCTGAGTTCTGAGCCAGAGCCATAAGAGGCATAGAGCTTAGAACGACACTCGACAATACACCTAATTTTTTATTCATAAACTATATATAAACACTTATAATTAATAAACTAATAATCGGACGACCCTTGTCTTGAAAAGATACCTTATCAAGCAAGCTTTATATAACACTAATAATACTAAGTATAATTATATCATAAAAACAAAGAATAAAAGCAAGGCAAGCACTACTGAAGCCTTGGTATCACATTTAGGATGCCAAACGTATTACCGAGGATATTCACCAGCCCCCATACACCCATCATGACCGCAAGCCCTATAATACCCCATATCATAAACTGCTTTCCTTTGGATCTCTTTGCCTCTTCTTGATCATTGATCACATATTGCACTACTCCCCAGAAGAACATCACTATGGCTAGCGCTATTATAAGAGGAATTATAGAGCTATAAATAATACACGTGCCGTATCCGAGTAAATCTCCAAATTTAGGGCTGTTGCTCAAAACGCAACTTAATGTGCCGGTATTGGTCAAATTGGCATTGTTTTGGATAAATTGAGAGACTATGCCATTACCCCCAGAGATGCCGAAAGTATCTATCACTATTTTAATCAATTGGTCTAAAGAGAAGATAACCACAAATCCTATCAAGCCATAAATAATCCTATCTCTGCCTTTTGTCTTCGCTTCTTCTGAATCGTTAATAAAAAATGTAACCACGCCCCAGATGAAGTAAACTACGCCTAAAGCGATCAGAAGAGGAACAACGAGTTTCAATATAGAGGCCACTTTGCATATTACATCCCCTAAATTACTTGCAGTGGAACTGCATTGGCTCGGATCTCCTGTCGCTGCAAAAGAAAGTAATGGTAAAGAAAACATAGCTAGAACCATTGCCGATAGAATTATTTTTTTGAAGTTCTTCATTTTCTTATTTTTAAACTTATAATGCTTTGACTGTATCGGTTACAAGTTGAGCTAGAGCCCAGGCTCCGAAGAGTATCGCTGCGCCGATCAGAGTGTAAAGTAAAGACCGTTTGGCATCGTTTAACTTCTCAGAATTGCCTTGAGCGGCTACAAAAAGAAAACCGGAATATATCACAGCCAAAACAATTATCGGCATGCCTATTTTTATAATTCCCTCAAGAACTGTCCTGATAAGTGTAATAAGGTCTGAAGATCCGATTGGGTTTACTATGGTTGTGGTAGTAGTATTACTCAAGTTGCCACCTTGTCCATCAGCAGAATTACCTAATTTTCCTCCTTGACCTTCCTGTGCAAAAGATAAAACTGGCATAATTAATAAACTCAGCATAAAAACCATTATTACAAAACCCGGCAAGTATCTTTTTAGAAAGTTTTTCATAATATAATTATATCTTTTATAATTCTAAAATCCAAACCAGTCCCAGCCGGTCTGCACATATCCGGCTATGCCCAATATCGTCTTTACTATGAGGAACGCTCCAGCTATAAAGAAAAGTCCTATGGCCACATTTATGAATATTCTCTTGGCTTTATTTCTCTTTTCTGTCTCCCCGCCCGAGGTTATAAGTTCAAAACCGGCATAAGCAAACATTATAGCGGCTAAAGGCAAAGCTAAGTATTTAAGCAAGAAATTAAGCACATTTTGTATCAACATTAATATCTGTGGAAATCCGCAATCAGGTCCGTCACAAGGCACTAACCCGGAACCATTGTTTGATCCGCTGTTGTTTTTGTTATTCCCGCTACCATTATTATTTTGGTTATTATTATCAACACATACTCCATTCACTAAAGTCTGATTAGGGTTGCATGTTACCACTTTCATTTTCGACTCGCAGATTTGATTTAGTACATTTCCTAAAAATCCGCAAGAACTTGGAATATCGTAAGTCATCGTCTGATAACTTGTAACTATTGAAACTGAAGGGTTGCTTCTGTCATATATAGGTGCAACGGATATCGGCAATAGGGTATCGCCGGATATCATCGTTCCATTTGGAAAATATCCGGTCTGAAGACTTAAAGTCTGTCCGTAAAACTTCTGAAGAGGGGTATCATTATAATATCCTACTGCCCTGAAATAATAAGTGGAAAAAATTTTCAACTCTGGACCGGTATAAAAATTACCAGATTCTTCTACTGTCGGTTTCAAGGATGTAGGACGGACTATTTTTATGGTTTCTTCCCTATTGTTAGAATCGTCCAAATTCGAATCATCTTTTTTAAATTCAAAATAAGTGGTAAATCCTTTTTTACTGTAATTTCCATAATAATCCCCACTAAATACGAACGAATTCGGGCTCAAAATAGAATATCCTGTAGTGTCTACCACAATCTGATCTGCCGTATCTTGCTGTTGCGCTAAAGCTTTGCCGGCAGATAAAAACAGAATAGAAAAAGAGAAAACAAAAACAATCAAGCCGAGAAATATTTTTAATTTTGAATTGTATTTTCCCATAAAATTATTTCGTTAATAATAAGCCGAGTTTCGCGCTCGCGTCTCTTAAGGCTTGTTCCGGAGTCATACTGCCAGAAAGCACTTTTTCTATCATATTGCTAAAAATGTCGTTTGTGTCTTTCGGCGATGGATCCATAAAACTTCTTCCATATAAAGCCGAAGAATAGAAAGTCGGAGAATATGCATCTGTAGGGGCACTTTTAAGGAGATCTCTCCTGGCTGGCGCTATTCCTAAAGAAGATGCTAGCTTTGAAGCAAAATCCCCGCTGGCCAGGAGACCGGCTGCGGTGATAGCTGTATTTTGATTCTTAGAGAACGAAGAAATGGCTATGCCCAAGGTATGAGCGAAAGTAAGTTTAAAGTTCGCATTTCTGACTTGCGGAAAAGATGCTACAGAAAAATTTTGGTTTGGATTCTTGTTTATGAGAGAAGGAAGCTCGCTTGCAAACCCGAAGTAGAATGCCAGCTCTTCGGCGCTGAAAGCATCGGATGAGCTCGGGAAGGATTTATTCCAAGAATATGAAGTTTTGAGCGGATCTGCAAAGTCGGTGTAAAATTTAAGCACAGAGCTCGGATCATATTTGGTAGTGCTGGAAGACAACAAAGATACATACTCTCCATTATTTTCTGAAATTATAGGATCTCCAGACTGCATAAAAAGGGACGCTAAAATCTCTTTGGCATTGGAAATATTCGAGAACTGCCCCAAGGCCACGGTACTTTTGGTTATAGATCCATTTTGATCTTTTTGGGTAAGAACAGGCACTAAATTGGCAAATTCATCCCAATACATCGGGGGATTGGTTATACCGTTTGAATCAAGCATATTTCTGTTGTAATACATAACCATGGGATCTACTGCAAGCGGAAGAGCTAGAACTCCTTTTGAATTCAAAAATACCTCCCCTGCCTCTACAAAAGTATTTCTAAAAGAACTTAGGGGTACGGATTGATAAGGTATCACATAAACTTTATTACTGTATTTATATACGAGATTATCCGGTAATAAAAACATGTCAGGACCCGTACCGGAGGCCAGAGATTCGAGTAGGTCGCTATCAAAGGTATCCGGGGATTTCTCTACATACTTCAAACTGAATGATGTATTGGATCTGTTAAAGTTTTCAATCAATGGCGAAATTGTTTGAGATTTTATAGTACCCCAAAGTACAACCGTACCGGAAGAAGATCCGCTACCGGAATTCCCTAAAGGTATGGCGCCGGAGAAAACGAAAACCCCTAACACCGCAGCTGCAATAAAAACGACAAGGGTTATAATTTGGAAATTACTTTTCATTTTAATTTTTATTCTTTAAAAATATTATACCATAATGATGCTCCCCGGCATTTATTTTTCTAAGCAAAGAAAAACCGTATCTATTGAATAATTCCGTGGCTTGATTTTCGGTAACGACCCTTTTAGATCCGGACATTATAGACGACTGATCGGAAGACCAATCTACCAGTAAAACTCTGCCATTTGGTTTTAAAATCCTTCTGATCTCTTCCACAAATTTATCTTTATCGTCCAATTGAAAAAGAACATTGGAGGCTATCACCGCATCCATCGACTCATCACGTATTTTTGTACCTCCTATTTTTTCAACATCTCCTAAGAAACATTCTAGATTGCCAAGGCGTGCTTCCTCTGCTTTGTTCTTCACAGCAGTCAAGAAATCCCTTTGGATTTCTACGGCGTAAACTTTCCCTCTAGGGACCATCTCCGCTGCCGCTATAGCATAGCTACCCGTCCCAGCACCAAGGTCGGCCACTGTCATGTCATCCCTTAAATCAAAAGCTTTTAAGTTTTTTACCGGGTCGGAAAACATGTATATATTATATTATGAAAACAAACAAAACGCATTCTAAAGACAAGCCAGTGAAGCTATGCCGTCCCCCGAGCGTAAGCGCATTATCGTCACACCCTGAGTTTGTCTTCCTAAGGATGAGATATCCGAAAGAGCGGTCCTAATAACTTGTCCCTTCTTCGACATAGCTATCAGTTCTTCCTCTTTGCCTGTAAGTACTTTCGCCACTATGAGTTTGCCTGTTTTTGCAGTTATTTTTGCTGTTTTTATTCCGGAACCGCCTCTTTTCTGTACTTTGTATTCTTTAAGCGAAGTCTTCTTACCGAAACCATTAGCGCTCATAGTAAGGAATGCCCCGTCCTTATTGTCTTTTTTTACCACATCTACGCCTACTACCTCATCTCCTTTGCTGAGCTTTATACATCTCACTCCTCCAGCCGTCCTGCCCATTTCCCTCACATCGCTTTCTTTAAACCTTATAGATTGACCGCCGGTAGTGGCCACCATAACCTCGTCCCCTTTTTCTGTGAGTAGAGCAGAAACCAGATTATCTCCCTTATCTAATCGAATAGCTATAATTCCACTGCGTCGCACATCTTTGAAAGCGGCGCTTCCCATTTTCTTAGCTGTGCCACCTTTTGTAACGAGCATAAGTGATGATCCACTCTTTTCGAAATCTTTCGGCATTGGCAGTATGGATGTCACTTTCTCATCGGACGGTAGAGATAAGAAATTCATTATGGATTTCCCTTTCGTAGCTCTGCGCCCTTCCGGAAGATCATACATTTTCATCTGATATGCTTTTCCTAAATTCGTAAAGAAAAGAACGTCGCTGTGAGTAGAACCCGAAGAGAGCATGGTGATAAAATCTTCTTCTTTTGTTTCAAGGTCCACTACTCCGACTCCTCCCCTTTTCTGCGAGCGATATTCAGAAGGATCGGTACGTTTGACATAACCTCCGGCGGTAAATACAACGACAGTTTCTTTCTCTGGTATCAGATCTTCGTCTTTTATTTCTTTGTTTCCGCTTTTGACTATCTTTGTTCTTCTCTCGTCAGAGTATCTCTCTTTGATTTCTTTGAGTTCTCCAGATATCACTCCCGATATCTTTTTAGGGCTTGCCAAAAGTTCCTTCATTTCTTTTATAAATTTCTGTTTTTCTAAGAGTTCATTTTCGACAGCTTTTCTTTCTAGGCCGGCCAGTTTCTGCAACTTCATTTCGAGTATGGCTATAGTCTGTAATTCGGTAAATTTAAACTCTTTCATCAAATTCAGCTTGGCGATGGAAGCATCTTTGGACCCACGAATTACGGTAATAACTCGATCTATCTTATCAAGCGCTTTTTTGAGTCCGAGTAAAATATGCTCTCTTTCCTCGGCTTTTTTAAGATCATATTGTGCTCTTCTTTTCACTACTTCCTTCCTGTGAGAGATGAATAAAGAGAGAATGGATTTTAAAGAAAGCGTCTGAGGAACTCCGTCCACAAGCGCCACAATATTGTAATTGAAATTGGATTCAAGTTGAGTATTTTTGTAAATATAGTTTAAAACTTTTTCCGGGACTGCGGTATTTTTCAGATCTATGACTACTCTTATGTCTTTAGTGGATTCATCGCGGAGTCCCTTCACCCCATCGAGCTTTTTTTCTTGTACAAGCTCGGCTATGGACATTATCAAGTTGGATTTGTTTACCCTATAAGGTATGGATGTTATAACTATTTGGAAGTTGCCTCCCTTCTGTTCCACTATTTCCGCTTCTCCTCTACATACCACTCCTCCTCGGCCCGTGCCATAGGCATGAAGCATGTCTTTGTAATTGTAAGCAATGCCTCCCGTAGGAAAGTCGGGGCCTTTTATAAATTGCATCAAATCTTCCGTAGTAGCATCTTCGTTCTCTATGAGATACACAGTTGCATCCACCACTTCTGCCAAATTGTGTGGGGGTATATTGGTAGCCATTCCGACAGCAATACCCAAAGTACCGTTCAAGAGTAAAGATGGAACAGCGGCAGGAAGTACGGTAGGCTCCTTTCTTGTTTGGTCATAGTTTGGGCGGAAATCAACTGTTTCCTTGTCTAGGTCACGGAGCAATTCACTTGATATCTTGGACATTTTCGCTTCGGTATAACGCATTGCAGCAGCACTATCGCCGTCTATAGAACCAAAGTTTCCTTGACCTAAAATCAAGGGGTAACGGAAAGAAAATTCCTGAGCCATACCTACCATAGAATCATATACAGCCACATCTCCATGTGGATGGTATTTACCTAGAACATCTCCGACCACCGCCGAAGACTTTCTGAATCTGGCTGAAGAAGTAAGACCCATTTCATTCATAGCAAAAAGTATTCTGCGATGTACGGGTTTTAATCCGTCTCTTACATCCGGCAAGGCGCGGGAAGTTATGACCGACATGGAGTATGCCAGATAGGATTCCTTC
>DAHVYC010000020.1 GCA_027327845.1 Candidatus Nomurabacteria bacterium | reverse complement strand
CTATTTCTATTTTTTCTTGAGCGATGACTGGCCCAGTATCCATTTTATATTCCATTTTTTGAATAGATACACCTGTCTCTGTGTCACCATTCAGGATGGCTGATTCCACGGGCGAAGCTCCGCGGTATTTTGGCAATAATGAGTAGTGAATATTTGTAGAACCAAATTTAGGCATATGTAGGATCTCTTCCGGAATGATTTTCCCGTAAGCGACAACCAAAAACAAATCCGCCAAGGATTCTGCTTTTATCGGATCAGCTAACTTCGATTCTCTCAATTTTTCGTCCCTGCGCCCTTCTTTGGGCGCATTAAGGGGAACAAATTGGGACCCTCGGGATCGAAAAATCGAGAGAAGCTCCGCGATATTTTCCGGTTGCAAATACGGAATATTATTTTCTATCGCCCAGACTTTTACCGGCGGGGGAGTAATGATCATTTTTCGCCCCTGAGGCTTGTCTGGAGCAGTAATAATGAGTGATGGTATATATCCATTCTCTTTCAAGATTTCTAGAGTCTCACTAGCCACATCTGGCGTTCCCCAAAATACAAATTTTAGATTTTTATTTTGCATTTTTTTTCTAAAACCCAGCACCTAATTTTCAGGTAGCTCTTCCTTTACATCTTTTGCATGGTCGATGAAGAGTATCCCTTTTAAATGATCTGTTTCATGCTGGAAGATTTGAGCCAAAAGGCCGGATGCGCCTCTTTGGAATTTTTTGCCGTTTTCATCATAAGCAGTAATCATGGCTTTAACCGATCGAAAAGTTTTTCCATACAGCCATCTTACTGAAAGGCATCCTTCCGGCAGCCATTCTTTCTCTTTTGAAAGTTTCGAGATTTTTGGATTTATAAATACTAAATCGTTTTGTATCTCGTCCTCTGGTATCTTTTCCAGATCTTTCTTGCCCCTTATAAAATCCTTGTGGAATATTTTGCCGGAGACTACGAATATGGAAAGCGGATATCCTATCTGGGGCGCGGCGATGGCTACGCCATCGTTCTGGCTTTTTAGAGCTTCCGACATTTCCTTTAATATCTTTTTGATTTTCTGAGTTTTTATTTCTTTTATCGGAATATCTTCTGTTTTTTGTCGCAAAACTTTATTTTCCTTTTGGACTATCTTCTTTATCATGTTAGGTTCTAGGTTCTAGGTTCTAGGTTCTAGCTCGCTAGAAACTAGCCACTAGCTCCCTAATTACTTTATTTCTTTCAAATACTCTAAAAGTTTGCTCAACTTTACCGTTTCTTGAGAACGGCTTGCCATATCGCGCACTATTACGGAGTCTTCCAATGCTTCTTTCACTCCAAAAATCAAAGAGTAAGGTACACCGAGTTTCTCTGCGACAGCAAGCTGAGAACCCAGACTATCTTTAGAAAGAGATTGTGCTATAGGTATGTGCGCTTTTCGCAGTATATCTATAATGTTCAGACTTTTCAATTTAGCTTCGGATCCGAGTTGGATGAAATAAATCTTTGGTTTTCTCATTATACGCGGAGAGAGTTTCTTGTACCATGGGGAAGAAATTATTCTATCTACTCCTATGGAAAAACCGACAGCCGGCACATCTTTTTTGCTTCCTAACTGGCGAGCCAGATAATCGTATCGTCCGCCTCCAGAAAGAGCAAGGGGAGATCCGTCTTCTCCGCCTTCTTGTTCCACTATCTCGAATACCGTACGGGTATAATATGAAAGTCCTCTAACCAAATTCTTGTTTATATTGTAAGAAATACCCATTTCTTCTAGATATTCCAAGACTTCTTTGAAATGCTTTTTACATGAAGCACAAAGGAAGCTTATCGAATCAGGGGCGTTTTCATTTATTTCTTTTGTTTTTTCTTCTTTCGAATCTAGAATACGCAGAGGATTTGTTTTCAATCTATCGCGATCTATATGAGCAAGGCCGTTTATATGCTTTCGATAATAACTTGTGAGTTCTTTTATATAAGCGCCCCTGCATTCTTTATCACCTATAGAATTTATATCTACAGATAAATTCTGCGCTCCGGCTTCTTCCAGAATACTCATACCCACTTTTATAACCAAGGCATCCACTATGCTTTTATCACTTCCTAGCGAATCAAGATCAAATTGCCAGAATTGTCTATATCGCCCTCTTTGCGGATTGTCGTGCCTGAATACTGGGCCGTATTGGTAAAACATTACCGGTTGAGGCATATTTTGCATACCTTGTTCTATGTAAGAGCGCATAAGGGGGGCAGTGTGCTCTGGCCGGAGTGCCAAATGATCTCCACCTTTCGTTTTCAGTGTATACATTTCTTTATCTACTATGTCCGTACCTTCTCCTATCCCGGAAGTGAATACATCTACATGTTCTAACATCGGGGTTTCTATCGGTTTAAACCCATAATATACAGCCACCTCCTGCGCTTTCTCGAAAAATCCCTGGAAACTGTAATATTGATCGCCTATTATATCCCTCATCCCTTTAGGTAATGCGAGATTTTTTGACTTAGAGCTTCCTTTACTGGATGCGTGTTGCTTGGTTTTTTTCATAATTATTTTTTATTGTTTATAATTTCCAGGTAGTACGCTGATTTTATTTACCGGGAATAAACGCAGAAAGACTTTGCCTATCAATAGATTCTTTTGAACTGGCCCCCAATATCTGGAATCCGAGCTTGCAGGCCTGTTGTCTCCCATTACAAAATATTCATTGTCTTTGAGTATATAGTGGACATCACTATTCGAAATATTTTCCACATATGGTTCCTTCAACACGAAGCCGGAAGGATTTTCTTTGTTGGATATGGTGACAGTGTTTCCTTTTATATCCACTGTTTCGTTCGGTAGGCCGATTATTCTTTTTATAAAAGACTTTGAAGGATCATTCGGATATTTAAAGACGATTACATCATCGCGTTTCGGACTTTCCAATCTGTAAGATATTTCGTCTATTATGAGATATTGTCCGTCTTCAAAAGTAGGGAACATAGAAGAACCGGAAACTATAAAAGGTTGAGCTATAAAAACACGTATCGGTATCACTATAGCTATGGCAAGTAAAGTAAACCTGACCAATTCCCAAAAAGATTTTTTATCAAACTTTTTATTTTTAGGGTCCATAGTTTCGTTTACTGAACTGCCCAAACCCTTATTTTCTTCTTGCATTTCGGTATTTTAGCATAAAAAAGTATTGACACAACTATGAAAAATGTATTGTTATTATATATAACAAAAACCGATGGCATTACTTTTGGTATTATATATGGATGAAATTAATCGTTGGTTTAGGTAATCCAGGGGAGGAATATGAAAATACCAGACACAATACGGGGTATATAATGCTAGATTTTATTTTAGGCCTGCCTCGCGTTGGCGGAGTCAAGGCGGGCAAGAAAACCCCATGGAAAGAATACAACGGTGCCAAGGCTCTTTTTTATAAAGATTCATTCGCTGGCAAACCGACGGAGTTTTTGAAACCGGCTGCTTTCATGAACAATTCCGGTATAGCCGTCGCCTATATCAAAGAAAAACACAAATTAAATACGGCGAAGGATATTGTAGTGATATATGACGATATGGATCTACCGATCGGAAAGATGAAAATTTCTTTTGATAAAAGCTCTGGTGGGCATAATGGGCTCGAATCTATAATCAAAAAATTGAAAACAAAAGAATTTGTGAGAATCCGAGTCGGCATCTCGCCAGCTGCACCTTCAGGAAAATTGAAGAAGCCGGCGGGGGAGAAAGAGGTTCTTAAATTTTTGCTAGGTAAATATAAAGAAAAAGAACTTGCCGAACTCAAAAAACTTTCTAAAAAGGTTTCCGAAGCGCTGGAAGTAATTCTCACTGAAAGTAAGGAGAAAGCGATGTCTTTATATAACTAATCTATATCTCCTTCACTGCTTCTATGATGAAGCTTTTTTCGCCGTTGCGGAGAGAAACTTTTCCCGAACAAGCCACGCATTTCTCCGGGACAAATACGTCTACGGCTCCTTTAAAGATCGAAGGGAAGGCGACAGCTTCTATGGAATCCGATAAATCGGAAATTTTAAGAAAGGCCATGCGTTCGTTTCCTTTGGTTATTATGACTCTTGAGCTTTCGATTATTCCGGCTATGGTTACTTGCATTCCGTTGCCGAATTTTTCTTTCACTTTTTTGATATTCATTTCCCTTTTTTCCAATTTATCTCGCAGACGGTCCAATGGATGGCCGGATATATAAAGTCCGAGTAATTCCTTTTCCCAGCTTAGTTTTTCTGCGGGAGTAGCTTTCGGAAAATTCTTTAATTTAAAAGAAACAGATTTTGACTCCGGCAGTCCACCAAAAAGGGAAGTTTGGTTTTCATTTTGTCTGTTCGTCTCTCTATTGTATTCCAACATATCTTCCAGATTGGACAATAATTGCCCCCTTTCTCCAAATTCATCCATGCTTCCCGATTTTATAAGTGCCTCCATGGATTTTTTATTTAGATTTTTATGTTTTATTCTGTTTAAGAAATCGGAAATAGATTTAAATTTTCCGTTTGCTTTTCTCTCGGTTATTATGGCATCTGATATATCCGTGCCGAGGTTTTTTATGGTGTAAAGTCCGAACCTTATCTTTCCTTCTTTTGCAGTGTTATCCGGAGTAGGGGATTTATCCCCATTTTGATGGCCGACCACTGTGAATCCTCCGAAACTTTCGTTTATGTTAGGAGGAAGAACAGGAATTCCCATATTGCCACATTCGCCTATAATTTCAGAAATTTTTTCAACATCTCCGGATTCGGCGGTTAGGATAGCCGTCATGTATTCCACGGGATAATTCGCTTTCATGTAAGCTGTCTGATAAGCGACCCTGCCGTAACTTGCCGCGTGAGCTTTATTGAACCCGTATGCCTGGAACGGTTCGAAAAGTTTCCATAATTTTTCCGCGAATTCTTCCGTCTGACCATTCGCTACGATTCCTTTCATAAATTTTTCTCTCTGAGCCGCCATTTCTTTTGGGATTTTTTTTCCGACGGCTTTCCTGAATTTATCTGCCTCCTCCCAGTTGTACCCAGCCAGCTCTATGGCACAGAATAGAAGATCGTCCTGGTAGACAATCAAACCGTAAGATTCGGTCAAGAATTTTTTCATTCTTGGGTCAAGGTATTTGACCAATTTTCTGTCGTGCTTTCTCTTAATGTATTCCGGGATTGATTCCATAGGTCCTGGCCTGTACAGGGCCACCATCGCGTTTATGTCATGGATGGTCGTCGGCCGGAGCTCTTTTAGATATCTTGTCATTCCTGCACCGTTTAATTGGAAAAGTCCTTCTGTCTGCCCTTTAGCTAGGAGGGCAAAAGTTTTCTTGTCATCCAGAGGTATTTTTTCTATATCGATATTTATATTATAGAATTTTTTTACTAAATTTATACTGTCGGATAGAATGGACAAGTTTCTTATACCCAAGAAATCGAATTTTAAAAGTCCGGCATCTTCCACGCTGTGCATATCATATTGGGTTATGATTTTTCCGCCCTTGGGATCAAGCTGTGTAGGCACATATTCATAAAGCGGTTTCGGAGCTATGACCACTCCGGCTGCATGCACCGATATATGCCTCACGCAACCTTCAAGTTTTTTTGCCAGATCTATTATTTCCTTGGTATCCTTTTCTGTTTTATAGGCCTCTTTGAGTTCCGGCACTATTTCCATAGCGTGATCTATGGTCATCGGCATACCTTGAGAACCGAGTGGTATCATTTTAGATATGCGGTCGCCAATATTGTATGGATGACCCAAAGCTCTGGCTACGTCACGCACCGCACCTCGAGCCATCATTGTACCGAAAGTTCCTATTTGAGCCACTTTGTCTTCCCCATATTTTTCTTTTGCATACTCTATCATTTCATCCCGTCTGTTGTCGGCGTAATCCATGTCTATATCGGGAGCGGAAGGTCGGAAAGGATTTAAAAATCTCTCGAAGGGAAGTTTGTAATCTATAGGATTTACATTGGTTATACCCAGAAGATAAGTTACCAGAGATCCAGCGACAGATCCTCTAATTGTAGTTAGAATTCCGTGGTCTTTGGCATGATCAAGCAGGTCGTCCACAACCAAGAAGTAGGGAGAATATCCTTTTTTGAAAATGATATCAAGCTCATATTCGACTCTTTTTATTAATTCGGGAGTTTGTTCCAGTCCGAGTCTTTCAAATCCGGCATAAGTGAGTTCTCGCAATTTATCGTCATGAGTTTTTCCGTCTTCTACTTTAAAATCCGGAAACACCCAATTTCCTAGTTCAAGTTTTAAGTCGCACATATCGGCTATTTTCTTTGTATTTTCTACAGCCTCAGGAGTTTCCTTAAAAATCTTCTTTGCTTTTTCCGTATCTAGAAAAGAAAAATCGTCGTCAGAAAATTCGAGTTTAGAACCCTCTTTTGAATCTCCCTGCGTATTTATCTGAAGAAGAGTACTATGGGCTTCATGGTCGTCAGTGCAAGGGTAATGCGAATCTTGGGTCGCGACTAGTGGAACGTCGTGTTTTTTTGCCAGTTTTATAAGACTTTTTCTCACATATTCATCACCTTCTACGTGCGGGTGGCATTGTATTTCTATGAAGTAATTTTCTTTACCAAAAATTTCCAAGTGTTCCTTGATTATCAATTCAGCCTTAGTGTCATCTTTATTTGCTACTGCCCGGGAAAGTTCTCCACCCAAGCATCCGGAAAGACAAATAATGCCCTCGCTGTATTTTCGAAGTATTTCTTTGTCCATTCTCGGCTTGTAATAATATCCTTCAATGTTTGAGATGGTCACCAAGCGGATCAAGTTTTTATAACCATCCATGTTCTTCGCCAGCAGAGTAAGATGATATCTTTTATTATCTATACCGAATTCTTTATCCAGCCTGGATCTCTCCGCAATATATGCTTCCACTCCTATTACGGGTTTGATGCCTTCACTTTTGGCTATTTTATAAAATTCTATAGCACCATACATGTTGCCGTGATCCGTTATGGCCATCGCCGGCATTTTGAATTTTTTAGCCAAGGAAACAAGGTCTTTCAATTTTGAAAGTCCATCCAAAAGAGAGTAATGACTATGCGTATGAAGGTGTATAAATTTCGTTTCCATAACTTTAGAGTGAGTACTTGCCCCGTAGCAGGCTATGCCTTGCTTCGGGGTGGAGATGTATGAACTTGGGTTTGGTTTCTTCCATCTTTCGTATTTTAGCACAAAAAATAAAGAATAATATTTTTGCCGGTACGGATTTTTTGAAGCTTAAAAAATCCTGAAATTCTCGCGCCGTCGCGCTCGAAACCCCTTAAAAACATTATTCTTTATTTTTTGTGCTTGTATTTTTATGTTATAATGTGTTTACTATGAAAAAAATAAAAGTTGCCATAAATGGCTTTGGAAGAATAGGCAGGGCTTTCTTAAAAATAGCTTGGGAAAGACCTGAATTAGAGATAGTAGCGATAAATGACCTGGGTTCTTTAGAGAACTTTGTATACCTTTTGCGTCACGATACGGTTTACAGGAATTGGAATCATGGAGTGGAGATTTCCGGGAGTGATTTGTCTGTAGACGGCAAAAAAATTAAATTCATTTCCGAGAAAGATACTACCAAACTCCCTTGGAAAGATTTGGATATAGATGTGGTAGTAGAATCAACAGGACTTTTTGCTTCTTATGATAAAGCGAAATTTCATATCGCTCAAGGAGCGAAGAAAGTAGTCATATCAGCTCCTTCTAAAGGTACAAGTGAAGAGAAGGGAGAAACTATTTTAATGAATATCAATGAAAATAAATTCGGTACTTGCGATGTTACTTCGAACGGATCTTGCACTACTAACGCAGCATCGCCTCTCATTTCAATACTTCACGGCGCGCTTGGTATAGAGAAAGCGATTTTAAACACGGTTCACGGCTATACCGCTTCACAAGCTCTCGTAGATGGTCCAAGCAAGAAAGATTTAAGAGAGGGAAGGGCGGCTGCGCAAAATATTGTGCCTTCTTCTACAGGAGCTGCCATAGCTGTGACTGAAGCTTTTCCGGAGCTCAAAGGGCTTTTCGACGGCATATCTATACGCGTGCCGGTACCGGCTGGATCTATAGTGGATGTTACTTTTATATCTAAAAAGAAAACAACTAAAGAAGAAGTAAATGAAATATTGGAAAAAGCTTCAAAAGACCCGGCTTGGGAAAAAATATTTGCGGTGACGAAAGAGCCACTTGTTTCTTCCGATATTTTAGGAAATTCTCACGCTTCAATAGCCGATCTGGAGATGACTCGCGTAGTGGATGGCAATTTGGTAAAAGTTCTCGGCTGGTATGATAACGAAATGGGGTATACCCACACACTTATTGATCATGTGGTAAAAACTGGTCAGACAATAAAATAGGTTTTCACTATCTGTAATAAGTGTGTTGGGTATACTTATACACTGGTAGAACATGTGGTAAAAACAGGGGATACTATAAAATAACATGAAAAAGTTTTTAAAACCCAGTTTAGAAAAAATATTATTATTTATCCTTCTTATGGGAGGGGTAAATTTATATATAATATTAACTCATAGACCTTTATTTGATGGAACTAGTTTAATAGGTAAACCATTAGGATTTTATTCTATAGGGAGTATTTATGCTTGGAACCCAGCAATCGATTATTCATTACAAAACCCATCATCGTTATATCCACATATTATTTGGAA